>JAAYTG010000006.1 GCA_012518075.1 Clostridiales bacterium
AGCGGCCATTTCCTGCTCTCTGGCTACTGCTATAGCACGTCGCTCTTCAGCCTTTGCCTGAGCTATCCGCTTATCTGCTTCGGCCTGATCAGTCTGAAGCTCGGCACCGATATTCCTTCCCACGTCCACATCGGCTATATCTATGGATAAAATTTCAAAAGCTGTTCCTGAATGCAAGCTCTTAGTTAAAACAGTTTCAGATATACGGTCCGGATTTTCTAATACCTCTTTATAAGACTCCGAAGAACCTATAGTAGTAACGATTCCTTCTCCAACTCTTGCTATGATTGTCTCTTCACCGGCTCCTCCTACCAACCTATCGATATTAGCCCTCACTGTGACACGAGCTTTGGCGATAAGCTCAATCCCGTCTTTGGCAACGGCAGAAATACTTGGTGTTTCAATAACCCTAGGGTTAACACTCATTTGCACAGCTTCCAGCACGTTTCTACCGGCTAGATCAATGGCAGCGGATCTTTCAAACTCCAATGGGATCTCTGCTCGTTGAGCAGCTATCAGGGAATTGACTACACGGTCAACATTTCCCCCCGCTAAATAATGGGCCTCTAGTTTGTTGATGGGGATATCTAGCCCTGCTTTTGTAGCCTTTATCATTGGGCTGACAATCCTAGACGGAACTACCCTTCTAAGTCTCATACCCACCAGATTGAATATACCTACCTTTACATCCGCAGCTAAAGCCGAAATCCAAAGACCTACTGGGACAAAGGTAAAGAATACCGAAAGAAACACGACTATGGCTATGACTACCAATAAAACAAAAATAGCTTCTTGTGGCATTTTACAAAACTCCCTTCCTTTATAATAACTATGATGAATCTAATGCATGCAGAATCATAAAAACAAGATTCTGTCATAGTCACCACATATTTATTATACAGTAATCCAGTCCATTATACTAGTTTAATAGGTTAGTTTTAACAATTAGAATTAACTTATTATGCCAACCTCCTAATAGGAGTCATTGAATTCTGTATACTATCAAAAAAGGCAGACCTAATGAATTGAACTGATCCATGTCAAGTAGAGAATCTAATTTTAATTAATTAGACTGTCCGCTTTGGAAGTATCTGTCAAATTAGGCTGCCCTATTAAATGTTAAATATATTTATTCGGTGCTAGCTATGCTAGTTTATTCTCTTTTATCATCTCTGACACTTGCCCCACATCTTTATCTCCCCGTCCCGAGAGATTGATGACAATCTTTTGGTCTGGGGAAAGCTCTTTGGCCAGCTGGATGCCGTATGCTACCGCATGGGCACTCTCTAATGCCGGAATAATCCCTTCTGTCTTGGATAGTTCAAAAAAGGCATCCAGGGCTTGCTGGTCATTGATGGTAACATACTCGGCCCTTCCTGAATCCTTATAGAAACTATGTTCTGGTCCTACTCCAGGATAGTCAAGGCCTGCTGATATAGAATGAACTGGAAGGACTTCTCCTTCTTCATCCTGCAATAAGTAACACTTAAATCCGTGTATAACTCCAGGTTTGCCCAAAGTCAAAGAAGCTGCATGCATACCGGGAACAAGGTTCTTTCCCCCTGGCTCTACCCCTATCATCTTGACCTCTTTATCATGATAAAATGGACCAAATAGACCTATAGCATTGCTTCCACCACCTACGCAAGCTACCAGGTAGTCGGGTAAAGATCCCTCAGCTTCCAGCATCTGCTCTTTTACCTCAAGCCCAATGACAGATTGGAATGCATGAACCATAGCAGGATATGGATCAGGTCCTACAGCGGAACCTAGCATGTAATAGGTGTCTTCATAGTTTGCTATCAAATCACCTAGTGCAGCATCCACTGCCTCCTTTAGGGTTTTCAAACCTTCGGTAACGGCAACAACCTTGGCGCCCAAGAGCTCCATCCTAAATACGTTTAATTCTTGCCTGCGGGTATCCTCTTCTCCCATATAGATTATGCAATCCATGTCAAATAAGGCACAGGCTGTAGCTGTTGCTACGCCATGCTGTCCAGCCCCTGTCTCGGCAATAACCCGCTTTTTACCCAAACGCTTGGCTAAAAGCACTTGTCCGATGGTGTTGTTGATCTTATGAGCTCCAGTATGGTTTAAGTCTTCCCGTTTGAGGTAAATCTTGGCTCCACCAATCTTTTGAGTAAGTCTCTCGGCTAAATATAAGGGATTAGGTCTTCCTACATATTGCTGATAATAGTTTTTGAGTTCGGCCAAAAACTCTGGATCCTCTCTATATTTTTCAAAAGCCTCCTTAACCTCATCCAATACCTTTTCTAGCTGTGGCGGAACAAATCGTCCTCCATATTCTCCAAAATACCCATTTTTGTCACATAACATAACTATTCTCCTCTCTTCTAATCCAATCTAAGCTCATCAAAGCTCGTTTAAAAGTGAATTTAAGTATATTTAATATGATTTTAAACTTTGGATTAATATACATTAAAATACTATAAAAGTCAATAGCTACAATATTCTTGAGTTTTCCGCAAATCTAGAGAAGTCAAACATATGTGACACGATCTCTGAAAAGTCTTCCCCTATCCTATACGCAGGATTTACTTAATTTAATAATTACTAATCCACTATGTAATCCTTTTGTAACTCTTTTCATATTAGCATTATATATAATTGTAATATAAATAGCCATTATATAAGTTTATAGTACAATTTGTGTGTAGTGGGGGTATTGATTATGAGAACAGAATTTTTGTGCTTATTGTTTAAAAACATCGTTTTATTTCTATCAGTTATTTCCATTTCTTTGCTGTCAGGATGTAGTTTTCAATATAGCAGCATTTTTGCTGTCAAACCTTCTTCTCCTGAAAGGCCAATTGAATCTCAAAGCCATGATGATAATCGTCAACAGTCTGCTGAAATACCAAATATGAAAGATAGTAATATAATTGATAATTCTAATGATAAGAAGGGCAATCATGATAGTATTGATACAGGCATAGATAGCCAGCTAGGTGATAACATTGATACAGATAAGGAAATAAATAATAAGACCGAAATCCATATAGACAATGAACTGAATAAAGATGCAAATATGGATGAGGATAGAGAGGACCAAGTAGATAAAGCTATAGATAGGGATATACATAATAACATGGATAGCAATGATGAAAGTAGTATTGAAGATGAGGCAAATCAAGCCAATGACTCTTCGGAGCTTGATAAAGCCCAGGTTATGCCTGCAGCTAAAATCATTCGTAATTCATCAAACAAGGAGTTGAAAAGAGTAGCCATAACCTTTGACGATGGTCCTGATGGAGATTTTACTCCTCAAATTCTAGATATACTAAAAGAATATGACACAAAGGCTACCTTCTTTGTATTGGGTTCTATTGCGGCCAAAAATCGTGATGTCCTGAAAAGAATTGACCAGGAAGGTCATGTGATAGCCAATCATAGCTGGAACCATAGCTATTTCACTAAAATATCTGAAAGTAAAATCATCGAAGAATTGCGCAAAACTGATGATCTTATACAAGAGGTAATAGGAAAATCCAACTCCCTCTTTCGTCTGCCCTATGGAGCTTTCAATAATAAGGTCCTTGAAATAGTAGCCCAGCAAGGTTACCACAATATATACTGGTCCATAGATCCAAGGGATTGGTCGGGTAAATCCCCCAAACAAATCCTTAATAATATTCAAGCCAATATTGAGCCAGGGGCAATAATTTTGCTACACTCTAGTGGACCTAAAAAGTCCATACCCAACACTATAAAGGCATTACCCCATATAATAGAGTTTTTACAGGAACAAGGATATGAAATAGTCACAATCCCAGAACTCTTAGAGGATTGTCTATTGGTAGATAAGTCTATTGATTAACTATAAAAGGGTTGAGTTGGTTGAAGCTTTTCTCCCATCTAGCTACATAGTCACCTGTAGCCCATTCTGCCATGATAACCGACTCTCCTTTTTTTATGCCAATTTTCTTCATGGGATTTTGGGATATCTGGCCATCCTCTATTGCATAAACCATAATAAAATTACCGGTAACAACTATCAATAGCTCCTTGTTTGGTGATGTATAGGCATCCAAAGCCATTGGAATTTTATCTTTTATAGTATCCCAGGATACATGTAATTCATCGTAATTTATGAGTTTTCCTACAGGCATAAGTCCAATATTAAATTCCTCGTAAGTGCCACCAAGATTTAATCTTCCTTTAAGTGACCAATGCCCGTTTCTTCTTTCCATGGTAAAATTATCCTCACTAACCATGTCTTTTAAATCTTTATTTGTCCTAATACCATTTGACACTAGATGGGCCTGTAGAGACTTATAGAAAATATCCTTCATTCCCTCGCTGGCAATATCAGATATGAGAATACCATTCTGACCATTTGCATTGTCTAAAGGTAAAACCTTAAGGCTCTTGTCTGTTTCAGACTCCATAGTCCTTGAATACTCTAGAGCAATATAGTCATCGCCTACAAACAATATATCTTTTCTGATATTACCTTCTGACGCTATGGTTTGCTCCCCTACTTCTTTAAAGCCCGTAGCCCTTGACTCCAAGGGATTTAGTTCAATGTAATCCTGCAAAAAACCATTATATTTTCTGGTCCTCACACTCAACGTCCAAAATCCGCTTCTCCTGGGTATAAATAAATCCGGTACTTCCAAGGTGGACTGTAGGTCTCTATTGTGTGAAGAAATCCATATAGTCCTATAACTAGATCTATTGCTATAGATATCTTCCTCATTGGTACTGGATACAGTTGAGCGCAAACCAATCAAAACTCCTGACCTTAGTAGCTTATCCTTTGCTCCCGTCATCTGGCTTCGGCGATGAGAATCCTCTTGCTTATCAATATAAACATTATCCACTTGATCTGAAATCTTTTTTAGCCAATAAAAACATTCCTCCATATATACCAAAGCAGTTCCTTCATCTATCATAGCAATCTCAAAAAACAATGCCCCGTCAGATGTTATAGAAATAATGTTAATTATAGAATTCTTGATATCCAACTCTTCCATATCCACATTATAATGAAATAGCATATAATCTCTAGTGTTTACTCTTCTAATTTGATATTTGGTATCAGTACAGCTCTCATCCGCCACCATAGCCCATGTATCAGAAAAGACAGCTGTCCTATCCAATAGCTTCTCAAAATCCTGCATGC
>JAAYTG010000037.1 GCA_012518075.1 Clostridiales bacterium
AAGGGTTACGATAAAGTGGTATTGGTTACAGACTCCATGCATGCTGCTGGACTTGGGGAAGGGAAATATGATTTTGGCGGATTTGAGGTTGAGATAAAGGGTGGAGTAGCTAAAAAACAGGATGGAACCATAGCCGGAAGCCTTATAAATCTCATGGATGGGGTGAGGAATGTAGTAGGCTTTGCTGAGATTCCCCTAGAAGAGGCGGTGGCCATGGCCACAATAAACCCAGCTAGGGTTCTGGGCCTGGATCATATTATAGGATCAATAGAGGTGGGAAAGAGGGCAGATCTAGTAGCAATAGATGATGATATAAAGGTTCATAGGGTATTTTGCAGGGGAAAAAGGGTTAGGTAAGCAGGCCAAAACTGGCCATATACTCTACTCCCTTCAAATCTTCCATAACCTTGTGATAATAAAGGCTATGGAAGAGCACTTCACTATTTAATTTCTTTTACGCCATTAAAGGGAATTAATTAGAACCGGCAAGGAGGAATGTAATAAATGACTAATGTACCTAGGCCAGAGTATCCAAGACCACAATTTGTGAGAGATAAAAGCTGGCTCAATCTTAATGGGGAGTGGGACTTTTCCTTCGGGAAAGATACATTCGATATGAAGATAATAGTTCCCTATGCATACCAAACTAAGTTATCGGGAATCAATCTACAAGAATTTCATGATATAGTTTGGTATCGTAGAAACTTTGATCTTCCCAGACATATGAAGGGTAAAAGGATAATCCTTCATTTTGGCGCAGTAGACTACAAATGTCAGGTATGGGTTAATGGGGTTCATGTAACTAGCCATATAGGTGGACATGTAGGTTTTCAAGTGGAAATAAGCCATGTGATTAAAGATAAAGACAACGAAATTATAGTAAGAGCCGAGGATGACAGCCTGGACCTAGAGATGCCAAGAGGGAAACAGTATTGGAAAGAAAAATCCGAAAGCATCTTCTATACAAGAACTACTGGAATCTGGCAAACTGTATGGATAGAAGCAGTAGCCCAAACCTACCTACATAGGGTTTGGATGACTCCGGATGTAGATGATAGGGCCGTAGACATAGAGTATGAAATAGATGGTGATATGGAAGGTAGGTTTCTTAAAGCAGTAATAAGCTTTGAAGGGACCGATCTGGCAAAGTACACGGTTTCAGAAATAAAAAACAGGGGTGCCTTTAGAGCGGTTATAGATCAGCAGGGCCTAGTTAAATGGAACTTCCAGGAGGAGCTATTATGGAGCCCTGAGAATCCAAGACTCTTTGATATAAAGTTCTATATTTACCAAGGGGATAAAATTATAGATGAGGCTCATTCCTATTTCGGGATGCGTAAGGTCTCCATCGTAGACGGTAAGTTTATGCTTAACAATAGGCCCTATTACCAAAAGCTAGTTTTGGACCAAGGGTATTGGGAGGAGTCTCTTCTAACCGCACCTGAGGACCAAGCTTTTGTAAGGGATATAAGTTTGGCCAAGGAGATGGGTTTTAATGGAGCCCGTAAGCACCAAAAGATCGAGGATCCCAGGTATTTGTATTGGGCTGATAAGCTAGGATTTCTCGTATGGGGTGAAATTGCAGCAAACTATGTCTTTTCCCGTCGCGGTGTTGGACGCTTGGCTAATGAATGGATGAAGGAAATATTTAGGGACTATAATCACCCTTCTATAGTGGCTTGGACACCTATCAATGAGTCTTGGGGGGTACCAAATATACTAAGCAAAAAGGATGAACAAAGCTTTTGTGCTGCCATGGTATACTTGACTAAATCCTTGGATCAAAGCAGGCCTGTTATTTCAAACGATGGCTGGGAACACACCTGCACTGATCTACTGACAATACATGACTATTGTCCTGATAAGTCCATTCTTAAAAAGAGATATAGTAGTCTTGAAAGCATACTTGACTCCATGCCAGCAGGAAGACGGATGTTTGCCCAGGGCTGGGAATATGAAGGGCAGCCTATATTAGTAACTGAATTCGGTGGTATATCCTATAAGAAAGGCGATTGGGAAGGCTGGGGTTATTCTAGCGCAAACTCCCATGAAGACTACGCAAAAAGATATTATGATGTAGTATCCGCCTTGCTAGAATCTGATCTTATTCAAGGCTTCTGCTATACTCAATTGACAGATGTGGAACAGGAGATAAATGGTTTGTTGACCTATGATCGTAAACCCAAGATAGATCCAAAGATTATTAGGGAGATTAATGAGGGCAAACTAAAATAATAGGCTAAATTAATAAATCTATGGTATAATGACAAAAAATATCTAATGTATTTTTATGCAATAGATAGAATAAGTTTGATAAATGGGTATGCAGTTACAAAGGAGGATTATTTGATGTCCAAATATACTAGGGAAGATATAAAAAGGATATGTGAGCAGGAGAAGGTAAAGTTTATCCGTCTCCAATTTACAGATATTTTTGGAACTATGAAGAATGTGGCCATAACAGTCCAGCAGTTGGACAAGGCTTTAAATAATCAAATGATGTTTGATGGCTCTTCTATAGAGGGTTTTGTTAGAATTGAGGAATCGGATATGTATTTACACCCTGATCCCGACTCCTTTGTAGTATTTCCCTGGAGTGATAAGGATAGTAAGGTAGCTCGTCTTATTTGTGATGTTTATAATGCTGACGGCACACCTTTTGAGGGTTGTCCTAGAAATACCTTAAAGAGGGTACTAAAAGAAGCTGAGGATATGGGCTATAGTATGTTTGTGGGACCGGAGGCCGAATTCTTTCTATTCCATATAGATGAAGAGGGCAAACCCACCACCAATACCCATGACCAGGCAGGGTATTTTGATTTAGGCCCCGTAGACTTAGGAGAAAGTGCCCGTCATGAAATGTGCCTAACTTTGGAGCAGATGGGATTTGAAATTGAGGCTTCTCATCATGAACTGGCTCCGGGACAGCATGAGATCGATTTTAAGTATGATGATGCCCTAACCACGGCGGACAATGTTATGACATTTAAGATGGTTGTCAGGATAATCGCCCAGCGTCATGGTCTACATGCAACCTTTATGCCTAAACCGGTATATGGAATTGCAGGTTCCGGTATGCATATCAATCAATCTCTCTTTAGCAATGGCCAAAATGTATTCTATGACCCTAATGGTGAGATGGAGCTTAGCGATGTGGCCATGTACTATATAGGGGGCTTAATGAAACATGCACCTGCAATTACCGCAATAACTAACCCTCTGGTTAACTCCTATAAAAGGCTGGTATCAGGGTACGAGGCCCCGGTATATATTGCCTGGTCTGCCCAAAATAGGAGCCCTCTAATTCGGATCCCTGCCAATCGGGGGATAGCAACTAGGGTGGAGCTGAGAAGTCCTGATCCCTCCTGCAATCCCTATCT
>JAAYTG010000212.1 GCA_012518075.1 Clostridiales bacterium
GATTGTAAAGCTTGGCAGAGTGACTGAATTGATGGAGAATATAGAGGGTGAATACAGACTGAGGCTGCAGCTTGATAGTCATATAGGAGAAGTAAAGGAAGAATTAGAAAATAATCTTCCAAACTCTAGGATGGAAATTCTAGGGGAGAATTCCTGCATGATCATTTCTAAGGAGCCTATGGCTCTATCTCCCATTCTTAAGCTCCTTGACTTAAAAGGAATTTCCGTTTATGAAGCCAGGAAGATAAAGCCATCATTAGAGGACGTGTTTGTGAGAGTAACCGGCATTGGGGCTTCAAAATTAAAAGAGGAAGGAGTGGGAAAGTAGAATGGAGACTTTAATTGCATTCTGGAGTATTCTTAGAAAAGATATTAAAAATTATTATTTAAAGCCGCCTAACATTAGCTGGGGTATTATTTTCCCACTTTCTTGGACCCTAATGCAACTTATTCGTTCATCAGGCAATATTGGAATTGTAGAGCTACTGCCAGGACTAATGGGCATGAGTGTTTTATTTGGTACTACTTCAATGCTAGCTGTTACAATCACATTCGAAAGAAAAAGCAGCTCTTTTGATAGATTGTTATTAGCACCCATAAGCATAGGTATACTGGTCTTAGCCAAAATACTTGGGGCAATCCTATTTGGAATTTTCAATGCCTTTATACCGGTTATCTTTGTGGCATTCTTGGTAAACCTAAATGGAATTAAGTGGAGCCTTACTCTTATCGCAGTTATTCTGATAGCAGTTACTTCTGCTTTATTGGGCTTGCTGGTGGCTGTATCTGTAGAGGAGGTATTTGAAGCTCAAACCCTTTCAAACTTTTTTAGGTTTCCCATGCTATTTTTATGTGGTTTATTCATACCCCTTGATAGGCTGCCTATCCTATTAAAACCAATATCTTTTTCTCTTCCATTAACCTACGGGGTTGATATGCTAAATAGTGCAGTTATGGGCATCTCTAACTTCAACACCCTATTTAGCATCTTTCTTATGTTTGTATTTATTATCCTATTATTCTACTTATGCAAGAGGAATATAGAAAAAAAGTGGATTCTCTAGAGGCTTTCGAGCAAAGTGTTTTTTCATCTAGCTACACTTTAGCTACAAGCTGATAGCAAATTACAGGCTTATTTGCTATCAGTTTTTTAGTTTCAAAAGATTATTGAATAAATGGCATTTGACAATAACATAATATGGATATACAATATAAATGGCATTTGCCAATAACTCCTTAGTGTTGATTATTATGGAGCCTAGCCAATCACACCATAGGACAGGTGCGGAGTAAGATTTTGAGCATATAAAAGGTCATAGGCCTAGCTTTCTTTAATTCAGTGATCAAGGAACATTAAGTAGTCATTATGATTATAGGATTAACTAGTGCAAGGGGTTAAATTAATATATTATAAGGAGGAATGGACCAATGAAAATAGCAGTTGCAAGCCAAGGGAAGTATGTTAGTCCACATTTTGGACACTGTGAAGGATTTACAATCTATGAAATTAAGGATGATAAGCTAGTGGGAAAAGACCATATTGAAAATCCAGATCATAGACCAGGATTTCTACCGGACTTTCTAAAGGACTTGGGCGTAAACCTTGTCATCTCTGGGGGCATGGGAGAAACAGCCCAGCACTTGTTTGCTCAGAACTATATCAAAGTCCTTGTAGGAGTAGAAGGGGAGGGCGATGATGTCATCGGACAATACTTAAATAACGAATTAAAATCTACAGGGGCAGTATGTAGGGAGCATAAGCATGCAGATAGTTGTAATAACTAAATAGGGGGATCTCTATGGATAGGATCATAAACAATGCTTCCATAAAAGATGATTTTCTTCTTATTAAAAGCATGATGGAGAAAAAAGGGCTTAGATTCACTAGACAAAGAAGATTGATGCTGCTACAGCTTTTCATGGCAGATGGGCACTTGAGCGCAGAAGAGCTACATGAAAGCTTAAGTGAATTCAATATTGGTATTGCTACAGTATATAGGAATGTAAAGCTTTTTGCCAGTATTGGTATAATAAAAGAAATTGTGGTAGATGGAGTAAGCTATTATGAAATGAAGATTTATAGCAAGAAGCCCCTGCATCTTCATTTCCAGTGTATAGAATGCAGTGATATATTAGACATTGATGAAAGGAAAGTGGCTTTAGAGTATTTAAAGTTAAATAAAA
>JAAYTG010000213.1 GCA_012518075.1 Clostridiales bacterium
AAATAAATAAAGTAGCTCTTCAAGGCACTCTTCCCGATCTAACACTATTCTTTGATATTGATCCAGAAGAAGGCTTAAAAAGGGGACAGGGAAGAGATAGGCAGGTAGATAGATTAGAACTGGAGGATTTAGCATTTCATAAAAAGGTATATGAAGGTTTTTCCATGCTATATTCCCGGTATCCCGACAGGTTTAGGCGGATTAAGGCTGATGGTCATATCCATGAAATCCATTGCCAGATAATTAATGAAATCGGGGAATTGCCTAAGTATGGGAAATAGTATATAATGTGTGTAGAACAATATCTGGCAGGTGCCTGTAGTCCCATAAAAAATAAGGAGGTAGTTCCGGTATGAAATTAATTATTGCTGTAGTCCAGGACGAGGATTCCCAAAAGCTTATTTCAAGGCTTATGAAGGCTGGGTATGGGGTCACCAAGTTGGCTACTACTGGAGGATTCCTAAGGTCAGGAAACACAACTCTGCTTATCGGTGTAGACAATGAGAAGTTAGAAAATGCTATGAACCTAATTGAACAGGTATGTAAGTGCCGTAAGCAGGTAGCTACTTCACCATCGCCGATGGGAGGGGCAATCGGCATGTACGTTCCTTATCCTGTTGAGGTAACAGTAGGGGGTGCCACAGTATTTGTGGTAGATGTTGAGGAGTTCCGAAAGATATGATGAGAGTGCAAAAAGCTGACAGGCGCCCCGAAGGTCACAGAGCTGGAGGGGCTAGGGATATTAACAGTCCCATAAGCCATGCACAGGGCAAATCCTTTGATAACTTTTTAAATGATAGCCAATATAAATCAATGAAGGAAAAGCTGGCTTTTTTGATGGAGGATATAAAAAAACAAGGTAAGAAGCTAGCAGATAGGGTAACCTTAGAGGATTTGTTGGTTTACAAAAAGATGATAGCTCAGTTTCTTGATATGTCAGTAGGTAAGATGTTGGAATTACGAAAAGATGATTATTTAGATCGGGCTGGCAGGCACCATATTTATGCTTTGGTGCGAAAAGTAGACAGAAATATCGAAGCCTTGACTAAAGAGGTACTAAGTTCCCAAAAGGACCAGTTGACAATACTCAGCTATATAGATGATATTAGGGGGCTATTAATGGATATGCTACTTTAACCCTACACTCTAATAGTATATAGCATATCTTGCAAGGAGAGAAAACAAAATGAATACCTTTGATATTATTGGACAATCCGCGCTTATCAATAGACTGAAAATAGCATTGGAAAGCGGCAGGATTGTTCATTCTTATATATTTGCAGGTCTTCCTGGTGCCGGCAAGAGGACTCTATCTAATTTTTTTGCTAAGATGCTCTTGTGTGACGGAGGGAGCAAACCCTGCAATACATGCCAATCCTGCAGTCAAGTGGACTCTCAAAACCATCCAGATCTTATTAGGTTAACCAGTCAAACCAAGACTATTGGCGTTGAACCTATTAGAGAGCTGCGAGCAGACATAGGCATTAAGCCTTTCCAAGGGAGTCGAAAGATATATATTATAGAAAAAGGGGATACCATGACTCCCCAAGCACAAAACGCTTTTTTAAAGACCCTAGAGGAGCCACCGGAATATGCTGTTATCATCATACTAGCCGATAATCTAGCCGGTCTATTATCCACCATAGTATCTAGATGTCAAATAATTAGAATACCTGGCTTATCCACCCGGCAGGTAGCAGAAATTATTGAAAGAAAGGCAAATATATCTAGTGAAATGGCTTTGGTTTTTGCCAGACTATCGGAAGGTCTTCCCGGTAAAGGATTAGATTTGGCCCTATCTCAAGAGTACAGGGAGATGCGGGAAGAATCTTTGAAAATATTAGAAGGATTGTCCAAAAGCTCCCTGGTTCAAGCTATGGGATATATAGATTACTTCCTGGATAATAGGGACAAAGCGATTGAGATATTGGACTTGATGGAGCTTTGGCTTAGGGATGCTTTAGTATTAAAACAAAGCAGTTGCCAGGATATTATCATTAATATGGATAAATTAACCTATATCAAATCCTTGGCAAATAACTTTACATTAAGCCATATACAATGTATTATAGAAAACATAGAAGACAGCAAGAAGATGCTAATGTCCCATGCAAACTTTCATTTAGCAATTGAGAATTTGCTGATGAAAATACAAGGAAGTGGTGAATATGTACGAAGTAGTAGGAGTACGGTTTAAAAAAGCCGGTAAAATATATTATTTTGATCCAGATAATCTAGATTTACAAAAAGGCCAGAGCGTTATAGTGGAGACTTCACGCGGTACCGAATATGGGGAGATAGTAGTAGCCCCTAAGCAAGTATCCCAAGAGGATATTGTATCTCCTTTAAAAAAGGTCATAAGAAAAGCTACAAAAGAAGATGATAAGCTAGTAGCTGAGAATCTAAGAAAAGAACCCGAAGCTTTTGATATATGTGTGCAAAAGATTGAAAAACACAATCTGCCCATGAAGCTTATAGACGTGGAGTATACCTTTGATAAAAGCAAGATTATTTTCTATTTTACTGCCGATGGCAGGGTGGATTTTAGAGAGCTTGTCAAAGAACTAGCCGCTATATTTAGAACTCGAATAGAGCTGAGACAGATAGGGGTAAGGGATGAAGCCAAGATGCTAGGAGGTCTAGGGCCTTGTGGCAGAGCCCTATGCTGTGGAAGCTTTTTGGGTGAGTTTGAGCCCGTGTCCATAAAGATGGCTAAGGAGCAAAGCCTTTCTCTAAATCCAACCAAGATCTCCGGTATATGCGGACGACTTATGTGTTGTTTAAAGTACGAACAAAGTTATTATGAAGAAGTTAGCAAGTATATGCCTAAGATAAATAAAGAGGTCATGACCCCAGAGGGACGAGGGATAGTCATAAGCTGTAATGCTTTGACCAAGAAGGTAAAAACAAAAGTCATTCAAGAAGATGGAACTCCAGAGATATTTGAATTCTCTATTTGCGATATTAAAAAGATAAATGGAGAAAGTATTTGGCGTGATGCACAAGATTGCCATGGTAGGGATGAAGAACTAGTCTCCTCGCTGGATGAACCCCATTAAAAAAGTTTGTTAAATAACTTGCTTTTTTGGTAATAGGTGATAAAATAATATAGGTGTTTGTTACAAGCACCTATCTAGGGGTTTAGAGGCGAGGAGGTGACTTGGTATGGCATATTTCATAAATGACGATTGCATTGCATGTGGAGTTTGTGAAGCAGAGTGTCCAACAGAAGCTATATCAGCTGGTGATGATATTTATGTAATTAATGCGGAAGAATGCATTGATTGCGGAGCTTGCGCCGATGTTTGTCCTGTAGACGCTCCTCAACCCGAGTAATATATTCAAAAATCCATCGTGCTATAGTATAATATTACTGCAGGCTGTTAACAAAGTAACGTTAACAGCTTTTTTCTATTATAAAACCAAAAAAACTTATTAAATTGACAATAGTTTCACATATAGGATAAAAGTCCTGGAAACTGATTTTAAGGATATTATTTTCAAATTTAGGGAGGATTTCAACAAAAGATGGCGAATTAATTAAGCAAACGAATTATGTAAAGGTGGTATAGAATGTTTAAAAGATTCTTGGCGATGGTTGTAGGCATCCTAGTGTGTATCAACTTACTATGGGTTCCACCGGCCCTAGGAGCCAGTGATGATAGCATTATTCGGGTATGGTTGTCATCTTTGGGATCACCTAAGAGTATAGATATCAAGGTGGAAGGGAATTATGGCATACCCCAGATAGACAACAATAATATCCTTACCAAGGGGGACTATACAGTACGCATAGAATCAGGAAAATTAGTCTTAGACGATAAGACTGGTTCTAAGACGGTATCTACACCTTTGGGTAGTAGTTTTACATTCAAAAGATACCAGGGCTCTGATCCCAATCGTTTAAAAATAGGCAGCTATTACTATTTAGGGGATATGGAGGCGCGTTTGGTAAGTGGTTCTATTATGCTAATTAATCACGTTCATCTGGAAACCTATCTATATGGGGTAGTCCCCTATGAAATGAGTAACAGTTGGCCTATTGAAGCACAAAAGGCACAAGCTGTAGCAGCACGTACATATGCAGTAAGAAATAAAAAATCAGGTTATTATGACCTAGTCAATACCGTCGATGATCAGGTATATAGAGGCTATAGCGCAACCTATAAAAATTCTATAAAAGCAGTGGACGATACCTTTGGTAAGGTGCTAACGTACAATGGCAGATATGCGGAAACATTCTACTCCTCCAGTAACGGAGGTAAGGTGGAATCCAGCGAAAATTTATGGGGAGGCAAACTAACCTATTCCCAAGTCAAGGATGACCCTTACGATGCAAGAAGCTCTTCTCCTAATAAGAGTTGGACTGTGACCTATAAAAAGAGTCCCGTAAACTCAGAGTTGTTAAGCAGATTAAAGTTTGAGAATGCTTTGGGGGGTAAGGGGCTTAAGCCAGGAGATATAGAAAACCTGGAAATTGTGGATATAAGCTTTGACTTTAATAGTAGCGGAAGGGCCGCTGATGGAAAGCTTACCCTTTCTATGAATAAAAAATCAAATTCTGATAAATTAACTTTAGAGTTTTCTATGGTTAAAAACG
The DNA here is from genome assembly GCA_012518075.1 of Clostridiales bacterium. Lineage (GTDB taxonomy): Bacteria > Bacillota > Clostridia > Caldicoprobacterales > UBA3941 > JAAYTG01. The sequence goes on from JAAYTG010000213.1 coordinate 4,601, forward strand.
ATATTCGAAGAATCTTGGACTTGAAGAGCTTGCTCTTTGAAGTTGAGTTTGACGAGAATAGTAATGCCTTCTTAATAAAGGGAAGCGGCTATGGTCATGGGATAGGCATGAGCCAATGGGGTGCTCATCAAATGGCCAATGAAGGCCTGAGTTATTCAAAAATCCTGGAGTTCTACTATCCGGGAACCAAGCTTAGTTCCCTCGGCATTGAGTCTGATAGAGGAGGGGCTCCAAGGCCCAATCCTCCAGCAGACCAGAATCCCAAGCCGGATCCGAAGCCAGATCCGAAGCCAGATCC
>JAAYTG010000038.1 GCA_012518075.1 Clostridiales bacterium
TAGGACACCCTTATCTGGCTTATCAAAGTCCAATTGACTGACCAGGCTACCCAGCTTTCTTTCTATCCTATCTCGCTTTTCAATATAGGAAGTGAGGTCTTGGATTTTGTTTTCTACTACCATTCGATGGAACTCTTCCCTGATATACCAATACTTTAAAGCCGGCTCCTCTTCCTCTTCTGTGAAGAAGAATTCTTCCTTATCCAGCATCCAGTAAGGTTTAAAGAGGGATATACAGGGAGTGGAGCTGCCGGTAATCCAGTAGGTAGGCAGTTTATCATGGATGGCTGCAATATAGCTGCCGGTAGCATGGTCACCAAATATAAAGCCGGCATGCATACAAACACTTTTTAGTGAGCTATGCTTAAAGGGGTTCTTCTCAATTCTATCTTCATGAGAACGAAGGATCTCTTTCATTGTATCTACGGTGATACTCCCCTTATTCTTTTCTAGAATAGAAGAGCTGGTGGCTAATCTATCTCTAGAACCGCTAAAGTGGGTGAAGATAGGCTCGGTATAACAGCGGGCAAAGTGAAAATCCTCCTCCCCCTTGCACCAGCCCTTATCCACTGCATGTTTTACTAGATCTGGATGGCATAGATCGAATTTACTACCTATGGACAGGCAATTTGAAATACTCCGTACATCCTTTACTTCTTCAGCAGCCCAGTACTGGCCGGCGGTTTCTAGGACCCAGGCGGAACTGCTGTCAGCTATTAGAAAGGAGTTGTGGTAGGTAAAATTCTTCTCATATCCACAGTTACCACCCTGCCCATATTCTTCAAGGAGTTTTATTATCAGCATAAGGGCTTCTTTGCTGGTCTTACACCTTTCAAGAGCCAAGCGGACCATATCCATCCCAATTAGGGCATCTTTTTCATAAGGCTCCTTGGTAAAGACGGCCTCATTACCGATATTGAGGCCAAATTCATTAGATCCCATCTCGCACCCCCAGATCCAAGATGGTTTTAGAAGTAGAACCTCATAGGTTTGGGAAACCTGATCGATCTCTATATAGGTGCATTTTACTTTGGCCTTTTCCCCATGTTCCATTCTAGGAATCCTTACCATAATGTGAGGTTCATTGGGCTGACGGTCACTATTTTTGGCAAAGAGGGTTACCCCATCCTTTGTGGAGTTACCTAAAGCCACCATGGTATCACACATAATTATTCCTCCCATAGATTTTAATTAGCAATTGCCATGACAAATTGGATGCACTGTTTTAAAGATCTAGGCTTCTAAAGACCTAGTTTACTATAATAATTCGTATCCAGGATCTTGGCTGAGTAATGAAATTTCTTATTTATGGTTTCTAGAAGATTATCGATATAGTCCTCATCCACCTGCTCACTAGCTGTGGGGTGAAATTCTTCTCTTACAGCATTATATTGGCCCTTATCAGTAATAAAGCTCCTGTTTAGGAATATCACTAAGGGTTCAGAATCTGAAAATATATCCCTACCCATTAGGAGCCTTGAATCGTATTCCAGCCCTAGGAGATTGGATAAGGTAGGCAAAATATCCAGGCTAGAGCAGGGTTTATGGACAGTAATATCTTCCATATCCTTAGTATAAAGTATAAAGCTACTTTTATAAAGCTCAAAATTTTTCTCCACTTCATGCCCTGCCAAATCATCTATTTCATGGTCTTCTAAACCATATGGATAATGATCGGAACTTATGGCTATAAGGGTTCTATCTGCAATGCCTGCTTCTTCTAGTTGCTGGAGCAAATGTTCCATAGCTTTATCAAATTCTATTTGGGTGGCAATATATGCCCTCCCTGCCTCAGTATAGGGTAGATCCTTGACATATTCCTTATTCTTCATTGCCATATGATTGCCGAAAAAATTATACTGCATGTGACCGCTGACTGTCATATAATAGGTGTGAAAAGGCTCATGGTCTATATATTCAGGAATGGTCTTTTCCAGCATTTCCAGGTCAGATCTGGGCCAGGCATTTGATAGTTCTAAGCCATTACCGATTCCCTTATATTCATAACCCATGTTGGGATGAGAGATCTGTCTTTCATAATAATCGTAGGTATGATTGTGATAGGCCATGGTTTTATATCCAAGTTTATTGAGTTGATTGCCCATAACAAAGGGCATGGAATTACTACCGGACTTATAGAAACTCCATATATTCCGTTTAGGCAAAAGTCCGGTACAAGCTACGTATTCTCCATCTAGTGTACTCACTTCCCATATAGGATTATAGAAATTTGTAAACTTATAACCTTCATTGGCCATCTTATATAGGGTTGGGGTTACATCTTTATGTATGGCATAAAGGGAGAAACTCTCAGCCGTAATAAGGATAAGGTTATAGCCCTTGTATTTACCGGTGTATTCATTTTTGTATGTTGGCGGTAGGCTACTAAAATATTGATGCATATCCCTAATATCTTCATCCCCTTGGGCAGAGATGGGCTGGGCGAAGTCTATATCTAGAGTATTTGCCTCCTTGACAGGTTCTTTATCGGCTTCCTGTTTAGATGTGGGAGGATTACTAGGACTGGTAGGTGCCCATGTTTCTTTCACTTGCTTGCTGGATTCATTAGACTTTTCATTAACATTATCTCCCTTTGCCATAGGGAAATCATCCCATAATCTTGGTAGTAAAGTAAAACTATCCTTAAAGATCAACCTTTGAGCCTCGAGGCGCATAGTAGTCAGTAACCCCAATTTTTGAGTCGATAATAATGGATTAGCCGGATTGAAGTATAGATCATAAGGGGAGTTAGTTTTTTTATCCCCTATATAAAGACTAGCTACAGCTAGACCATGTGTGAATACTAGTAGAAGCAGTAACAATAAAAACAATCTAAATGTGAGTTTGGGACAATATAGAATTCTGTTTTTTAGTATAAAGATTAGCATGGGTGGAAGGAAAAAGAGTACAAGCCAATACCAATATTTCTTAAGGATTATTAATATATCTTGCCAAAACTCAAAGACCTGCCCTCCATAAAATGCTGAATATACTGTATAGAAAGTTTTAAAAAATTTATAGTATATCACCTGGCTGGCATAGATAAAAGATAATAACAATAGTAGAGTAAAAGCCAAGAAAAAGCCATCCTCTCCACTAAATAGGATAGAAATAATAAAGAAGAGGATGGACGAGGAGAGACTGAACATAAGAAGGGAGAAAAGACTACCACTAAAAGGAGGCTGTGAAATAGATAGTTTTAGTAGAGTCTCATAGAAGAACAAAGAAATAATAAAATAAAGCAATAAGGAGTTAGTTTTGAGGACTTTGATCATGAATAGACCAACTTTCCATAGATAATATCAGTATTATATATATTCATTTTTGCCCCTATTAGGTCATAGATATATTGCTAAATAGAATTTTTAAGATGAAGTTTATGATCTATACTCTTTAGGCCTAATCATATTCTTTTTTCATAGATGGAAATATTGTTAGCATTTACCTCATAGGTGCCGGTGTCGGTATACTCTACTACCGGATTTCCTTGGAAAATATCTATGAGAAACTCCAGGGCCATTGTGCCCCATGAGAATGCACGCTGGGCAATAGAAGCTCTTATATGGCCGGATTTAATAAGATGGGCTATCTCCTCAAACAAGTCTACCGTCAGCACCTCAAAGCCTGGATTATGCCTCTTTATATAATCGCCATAGGCAACGCTCCAGGTGGCATCAGTTGAGAATACAAGTCTAATATCATCCTCTTGTCCCTGTATGAACTTGGCTATATCATTTAGCTGATCCTCCGTAGGAGAACTTAGAATATCCCGTTTATAAACTCTTATATCTGAATTCTTTTCAAGCTCGTCAACAAAGCCTTCTACTCGCTGGTCAATAGAGCTTATTCTAGTATCCGACCAAACACCCACAAGTACACTTCCATGGTTATTGAGAATCTGTTTTGCAGTTTTTGCAGCACTCTTGCCAAACTCATAACCATTGGTCTCGATAAGGGACTCATAGGGTATACCTTTAAGGGCAGAGTTAATAAAAATAATCTTTATACCTTTGTTTACTGCATCATTTAGAGTGTGGCGTATTTCAACAGTGTCGATTGGGCTTATTACAATAGCATCAAAATCCCTTGCAATGAAATCATTAAGGGCTGTCATCATATCCTCGGAGGCTTTTTCCCTTGTTTTAGGAGCAAAGCATTCCAGGTTGAAGTTAAATGCTTTTGCGGTCTTTTGTGCTTCTCTGATGGTGGGGTCCCAGAAAGGAATATCAATATCAAAGATCATAGCAATACTTCTCTGTTTTCTTTCTTGTGTTTCTACCTTTATATTCTGGGTATTGTCTCTAATGCTGCTTACCTTATTATGTAAATCATGGGACATTTTATAGATAATATTAATGGCGTTATTCTGATCCATGGCTAAGGAGGCTACTTCCTGGGTTGTAGCTGATGATTCTTCAATAATAGAGGTTATGCTGTCAAAGGCGACAATCAATCGCTCTTTCTCCCGGAGAAGTTCACTCACATCATGGTTCAAATCCTCCTGGCTTGATATATAGTTATCTATATAAGAATTAATACCTTCAAAGGCATTTATAACTTCATTAACTGCTTGAGCTTGATTATCGAAGGTTTGTTTTGAACTCTCCATTGCCTCTTCCAGACTGCTAAGCTGAGCTGTTATTTCAGTGATGTTGTCGTTAATAGTCTTACTGGCCTCACGACTGTTTTCTGATAGCTCTCGGACTTCCTCTGCGACTACAGTAAAGCCCCTGCCGGCTTCACCAGCTCTTGATGCTTCAATGGATGCATTTAAGGCTAGTAGATTTGTCCTTTTTGCTATGTCAAATAGTATAGATGTGATATCGTTAATGGTCTTTGTTTTGTCTAATAAGGCATATATTTCATTTGTAATAACTTCATTCATTTCATAATTTTTATTCTGCTGCTCAGAAAGGTTTAGAATAGCTAGCCTACCCTTGGAGCTCACATCACTGATTTCATGGGCCATTTCAATAAGATTGTGAAATTTTTCACTCATAATGGCAATTTTGTCTGATAACATATCAGCAATATGCTGGCAGGTGTTAATATCACTAGCCTGTTTCTGTGCACCATCCGAAATGAACTCTGTAGCCATCTGAACGTTCTTTGATGAGTCCACCATTACTTCAATAAAGCTCGATAATTGATCCGAAATAAGCTTGACATCATCAAAATCTGAGCTAAAGCCCTCAAAAAAGCTCTGCAGGTTCTCATATAAGGCCTTGTGGGCATTGTCAGCAGTTTTAACCTGCCCTTTGGGATCATCCATGAAGTCCCAATTGCTAAGCTTGTCCATAATGGTTTTGTTACCCTTTGATAGTCCCCTAATCCTCATAATAGCACGCACCCCTTTATTTGTAATTTATGAAATAAAAAACCTTAAGAAGATAAATTGATAAAATTGAAAAGAGAATGAGTCTACAATTAGTGTGATATATTTGGATATATTATGTAATTATATATTATATTATCATTATTTGTTTAAATATACAATACAAGACAAAGTATTAACCACGAATTTTTAGGATATTCGAGGGGAGTTTGGGGCCCTTACTAGATACAGATTGTTTGACAAATTTTAAACATCTATGCTATTATATAGTAGATATTACAGCAATAGTAAAATCATCATATTTATAGCTTACTAATCTAATAGCCTAATACATATTACTAATCAGAATTTTGATGCAAAACCTTCTATAATAAATCCTGGTACCCTTAACTTAATAGAAAAACTAAATACCTAATAGGAAAATGAAGAGGAGTTAAAATGCTTAAGGTCTTTTTAGTGGAAGATGAATTTATCGTTAGAGAAGGTATAAAGAATAATATAGACTGGGCTAAAGAAGGATTTATATTTTGCGGTGAGGCAGCAGATGGTGAGATAGCCTATAAACTTATTCAATCTAATAAGCCGGACATTATTATTACCGATATAAAGATGCCTTTTATGAATGGTCTGGAATTAGGTCGCCTTGTAAAAAAGGAACTTCCCGAAAGCAAGATTATTATCTTAAGTGGGTATGAAGAATTTAGCTTCGCCCAGGAAGCTGTAAATATTGGCGTGACGGAGTATCTGTTAAAGCCTGTAAGCAGTGTGGAATTAATGAAAGTTGTTAAAAGAGTGGGACAAGAGATTATTGAGGAACGAAGGCAAAAGGAAAACTTTGAAAGATACAGACAGCAAATAGAAGCAAATAAAGATTATGCTAGAAGCCGTTTTTTAGAAGAATTGCTTGAAGGAAGACTCTCTACTGCAAAGATTTTGGAGCAGGGCAAGGAATTGGGCCTGGAAATGGGTGCAGAGTATTATCAGGTAATGCTATTTAGGTTTAATAATAAAAATCCAGGGAAAGCTGATTCAAAGGAATTATTGGAGTTAAAGAAAAAACTAGATGATCTGAATTCTAAGTATGAAAATCTCATATTCTTCAATCGAGAATTAGAGGGGAATGTATTGTTTATAATGGGTAGAAGCATAGAGGAAATAGATGGTACTCGCATAAAATACATAAGAGAGATAAAAGATATATTCTCTTCCTACCCCAAGCTAGCCTATTTTGGTGGAATAGGTCTTCCTGTAAACAGATTATCCCGTATTCCAGAGTCCTATGAGAGTGCAGCTCTAATCTTTGTCCGCCGCTTTATTGTTGATAGAAGCACCATTATAAGTAGCGACGAGCTGTTAGAATATATGTATGAAGAGGATGGTAGCACTATCACTGCCGACCAATTAGGAGAATTAGACTTTAAAAGGGCTGAAGATTTCTTAAGAAATGGCGAGGCTGATGAGATTCATTCCTTCGTTAATGAGTTTTTAAAAAGCATAAGCCCCAAAAGTCAAAAATCGCTACTCTTTATGCAGTATTTTCATATGAATATACATTCTACGGTAATTTCCTTTCTTAAAGGAATAGGCAGAATACAAGTCCTAGAAAAAAAGCCATTTATAGAAATAGAAGAAATAAAAGAAATGCTTATTGATGTCCAAAAAGTTAAAGACTATATGGTGGAAATCATTAGTATAGCTATAGAGCAGAGGGATTTAATTAGAACTAAGCCCTATTACCGTATAATTGAACAAGCTAAAGAATACATCATGAAGAATTATGCAAATCAAGATATCTCCTTAAATGATGTAGCGGAATATGTAAATATAAGCTCTAGTCATTTTAGTACAATATTTAGCCGTGAGACAGGTAGCACTTTTATAAGATACCTAACTGACTTACGGATGAATAAGGCAAAGGAATTGTTAAAATGCACTGATCTGCTCTGTTCAGAAATAAGCAGTGAAGTGGGATACAGGGATCCTCACTACTTCTCCTACCTTTTTAAGAAAGAACATAATTGTACACCTCTACAATATCGTAATATGAATTGATAAGGCTTATCAATATTTTTAGGGGGCTGGATAATGAGGCATTGGATTAATCCAATATTTAAAAGAACCTTTGGAAATTTAAAGCTTAATAGGAAAATACAAATTTCTTTTATGTTACTTATTATCCCCTTGTTCCTTATCTTTTTGCTCCTATTTCTAAATTTCTACAAAACCAACAAACAATATAATCAGATTATAGCAAATTCATCTAAGGCAGGACGATTTAGCATTAACTTTAAGGAAGAATTTGATTATAAAATATACTTACTTATTGCTGGACATTCATCTTTTGATGAAGAAGATCCCTACAAAAACATTGATGAAGCAAGAAACATCGCCTTTGACCTTTTAAACAACACTAATATTGATGACAATAAGCACAGGGCAGGAATCATTCTTAAGCTCTTAGGAAACCTAGAAAAGTATGTAAAACGTATAGAAGATAATAAAAAAATAGGTGGACACTATGATGACAATATTATTATCTGGGAAAAGGATGTTCAGATAGTCACTGACCTGATTCAATCTACAGTTCTGGAGTATGTCTATTATGAAACTAACGCTATGGAACAGGTTCGCTCGGATATGTTCGAAAGCTTTAGGGAAATAACTATATTTAGTGTTGTGATTTTTGCCTTCTTAATAGTGCTAGAGCTTATTTTATCCTTTGTAATCCCCAATAGTATTGTTAGACCCATAAACCATTTAAATGATGTGACTAAGCAGGTTGCTAAAGGTGATCTTTCGGTCCGGGCTAATGTCACCTATGGCGCAGAAGTAAAGAATCTGGCCGATTCGCTAAATAGTATGATAATAAAAATAGATTACTTGTTAAATGCAGTAAAGCAAGAAGAAGAGAATCTTAGGGCAGCTGAGCTAGAACTTTTACAGGCTCAAATTAACCCCCATTTTTTATATAACACTTTAGATACCATCATGTGGCTGGCTGAATCTGGGAACCAGGAAAAGGTAGTTACAATGATTTCTTCTCTTTCAGATTTTTTCCGCACCTCCCTGAACCATGGTGATGGGATGTTTACCTTAAAAGAAGAAGAAAGACATGTACGAAGCTACCTGGAGATTCAACAGGTTCGCTATCAGGATATACTGGAATATGAGATTAATGTTCCCCATAGTCTAAAAGCTGTTATCATACCCAAAATAACCCTCCAACCTATTGTTGAAAATGCCCTCTATCATGGTATTAAAAACCGGAGACGAAAGGGGCTAATTACAATCACTGCAGCTCAAAAAGGCAGTGATGTCATTGTCTCTATTATAGATAATGGAATAGGCATTAAGGCTGCAGATCTAGAAAGAATTAAAAACACTTTAAAGGAAGATAAGCAGGAAGATGATTCTATGCCACAAAAGAAGGAATCCTACGGACTTTACAATGTGAATCAACGTATAAAACTTAAATTTGGCCCTTCTTATGGTATAACCATCAATAGTGTTTATAAAAAAGGAACTGAAGTAGAGGTAAAAGTTCCCCTAACATAGAGTTCCAAAAAATATTCAACTCAAATCGTAAAAAATCAATCTCAATAATAAAAACAAAAAATTATTGAAGTGTTTGCAAATGAATGTTTATTGGCAGTATTGAGAGATACTTATATAATTTTATACAAACAATTCTATACAAATTTAATGATTTGTAATAAAGGAGGACGAAGAGATGAACAGGTTCAAGAAGATCATTTCATTAATGTTGATTCTTGCTTTAGGCATTGTCTTGGGTGCGTGTGGATCGGGATCAGGAGATACTTCAAGCAAAGGATCTTCGGGTGGAGGAGATGGCCTGATTTATGTTGGCTTTGTACAAGTGGGAGCAGAGTCAGACTGGCGTATGGCCAATACCAAATCTATGCAAGATACCTTTACTGAAGAAAACGGATTTAAGTTCGAAATGGTTGATGCTCAACAAAAAACTGATAAGCAAATTACCGCAATTAGGGATTTTATTCAAAAAGATGTTGACTACATAGTCCTTGCCCCAAATACGGAAGCCGGTTGGGATACAGTTTTAGGCGAAGCCAAGGAGGCCGGAATACCGGTAATTATTGTTGATAGAATGATTCAGACAAATGATGACAGCCTTTTCACCGCCTGGGTAGGTTCTAACTTTAAACAGGAAGGTTATGATGCAGTTGATGCTCTCGCTAAGGCCCTCGAAAATAAAGGCATTTCACCTACAGAAGGGGAGATCAAAATTGTTACCCTACAAGGTACAATGGGCTCATCTGCACAGATAGGACGTACTGACGGATTTGAAGAAAAGATGAAAGAATACCCTAACTGGAAAATGCTTGATAGACAATCCGGTGACTTCACCCAAGAGAAAGGCCAAGAAGTTATGGAATCTTTCCTAAAGTCCTATCCTGATATAGATGTTGTTATTGCTGAAAATGATAATATGGCTTTTGGTGCAATTAATGCTATTAAGACAGCAGGTAAAACTTGCGGTCCTGAGGGAGATATTACTATAGTTTCTTTTGATGCAGTTAAAGCTGCATTTGAATCTATGATAGCTGGGGATATGGATGTAAGTGTTGAATGTAATCCTCTCCATGGTCCTCGTGTCAAAGGACTCATCGAAAAGTTAGAAGCAGGAGAAGATGTGGATAAGATTGCCTATGTAGAGGAAGAGGTTTTCTATGCTAAGGATGCTGCTGATATCATTGAAAGCAGAGAATACTAATCTAATCTATAATAAAGAAGCGATTATTGACTATGTTTAATATGGAACCGCCGGGGAATCATTTATGGTTCTTCGGCGCATTCTTTTAAAAGGAGTGAACCTGGATGGCAACTAAAGAGATCTTAACTATGCGCCATATAACTAAAAACTTTATTGGTGTAAGGGCCTTAAACAGTGTTGATTTCACTCTAAGAGCTGGTGAAATACATGCCTTGATGGGGGAAAATGGTGCAGGCAAATCTACCTTAATAAAAGTACTTACAGGGGCAGAAGAGTTTGAAAAAGGTGAGATTAGGCTGGAAGGTTTTGATCATCCAATTATTAATCGCTCACCTGAGGAAGCACAGGATAAGGGGATAAGTACGGTTTACCAGGAAGTTAATCTGTGCCCAAATCTTTCAGTTGCGGAAAACCTCTTTATTGGGAGAGAACCCAAAAAATTCGGCAAAATTGACTGGAAGACAATGAATAGCAGGGCTGAAGAAATCCTCCATGATTTCGATATCCATATTGATGTTACCCTTACCCTTGATAATTTCTCAGTTGCTATTCAACAGATGATTGCTATTGCAAGAGCGGTTGACATGTCTTCCAAAGTATTAATACTGGATGAACCTACCTCTAGTCTTGACGAGCAGGAAGTAGGAAAACTTTTTCAGATTATGAGGATGCTTAAGGAGCGAGGTTTGGGCATTATATTTATTACTCACTTCCTTGAGCAGGTATATGAGATATGTGATCGGATAACCGTTTTAAGAAATGGTGAGCTGATTGGTGAGTATAAGATAGAGAACTTACCCCGCTTAAAACTTGTGGCATGTATGATGGGTAAAGATATTGATATTCTAGAGGATATAAAGGAAGAACAGTCAAGCTCCAAGGAAAAAGATGAGGATGAGATTATCCTTGAAGCCAAAGGCCTTGCTAGTCTAGGCAAGGTGAAACCCTTTGATCTTAGTGTCTATAAGGGAGATGTAATAGGTTTGTCCGGCCTTTTAGGATCCGGGCGGAGTGAGCTGGCTAGAACCATATATGGGGCAGATAGGGTTGATAGTGGGGAGCTGAAAATTCACAAAAAAAATCTGTCTATCAGCGCACCTATTGATGCAATAAAGGCAGGGATGGCTTTTCTCCCTGAGGATCGAAAGGAAGAAGGGATTATTGAAGATCTTTCAGTTCAAGAAAACATTATACTAGCACTACAAGTAAAGCAAAGCATGTTTAAATTATTAAATAAGAAAGATCAGGAAGAGTTTGCCCAGCGCTATATAGACATTTTAGATATCAAAACACCTAGCAAGGATACTCCTGTAAAACAGCTTAGTGGAGGGAACCAACAAAAGGTGATATTAGCCAGATGGTTACTTTTGAACCCTGAGTTTCTTATATTGGATGAACCTACCCGAGGTATAGATGTAGGCACCAAAACAGAGATTCAACGTCTCATAGTGGATCTTGCTAGAGAGGGGAAGGCTATAATATTTATTTCTTCAGAGATAGAGGAAATGCTGAGGACCTGCAATCGTATGCTGGTTATGCGGGACTCCGAGAAGATCGGGGAACTTTGGGATGATGAAATCACTCAAGACAATATTATGACAGCCATAGCGGGAGGAGGGAGAGCATGAAAAATTTAAATATATTTAAAAAGCCAATATATCAATATTCACTATTTCTTCCAATAGTTTGTCTTCTCTTGGTGCTTATAGTAAATCTTATTCAAACACCCAACTTTTTCAAGATTACAGTACAAAATGGGGTACTTTACGGTTTTATCATTGATATATTAAACCGCTCCAGTGGCCTTGTAATTTTGGCTGTAGGTATGACCTTAGTTGTTGCCTCTTCTGGTGGTACGGATATATCAGTAGGGGCTGTTAGTGCTCTAGCTGGGGCAGTATGTATAGCAGCTCTCGGAACCGGGGCAACTTATAATGTACCTTATATTGTAAGTATCCTATTAGCTTTGATTATGGGAATGGCCTGCGGCACCGTTAACGGATATTTGGTTTCATACATGAAGGTTCAACCTATGGTTGCAACCCTTATTTTATTTACTGCAGGAAGAGGAATTGCACAGCTGGTTACCGGCAGTTTTATTCTTTATGTGAAGCCTGAACAGTTTGGATATTTAGGAAATTTCATACCTGGAGTTCCCTTGCCAACACCGTTTTTTGTAGCTGCATTTCTAGTTTTTATTACTTGGATTGTTCTCGACAAGACTCCTCTGGGTATGTATATTCAATCAGTGGGAATAAATAGAGATGCCAGTAGGCTAGTCGGCCTTAATTCAAAACTCATTATCTTCTTTACCTATGTCTTTTGCGGTATGTGTGCCGCAATAACGGGTCTTATTTCAGTATCCCGGACTATGTCCATCGATGCCAACAATGTAGGATTATATACAGAATTGGATGCTATTTTGGCAGTAGCAATAGGTGGTAATAGCTTGCGGGGAGGCAAATTCTCACTCTTTGGCAGTGTAATAGGTGCTATAACCATTCAAGCACTTACTACAACCCTTTATGCAATGCAGGTATCAGCTGATCAAATTCCCCTCTACAAAGCCGTTGTGGTTATTATAATTGTATCCCTACAATCTCCGGTAGTATTGAAATGGTTTAAGACAATAAAAGGCAAGTTATCTACAAGGTCCCATCAAATGGTAAAGGAGGCCAAGTAAATGAACAGAGCAAAGATCAATTCGCCTCAGGGAAAGATGAGATTTTCTAATCAGATTGGTCAAAAACTTTTGGAACGTAATTTTTTATTATTTGTGACCATTGCCCTCTTTATAGCCATGTACATAGCAGGACTTATTGCCTATAAGGACAAGAACTTTGGGAATGTTCAAACCTTTCTAAATCTATTTACCAGTAATGCGGGACTTATAATCGTTTCGGTAGGCATGACCATGGTCTTAATTACTGGTGGGATCGATATTTCAGTAGGATCTGTTGTAGCCGTTACCTGTATGATGCTTGCTGCCATGATGGAAAGGGCAGGTATTGGGGCAGCACCAGCCATGTCAATAGTTCTTTTATTCGGCCTAGCATTTGGTGCAGCCCAAGGTTGGCTCATCTCCTATCTAAATATCCAACCCTTTATTGTGACACTAGCAGGGATGTTTTTTGCTCGTGGTTTGACGGCTGTTATTAGCCTAGAGATGATTACCATAACCAACGAAACCTTCCTTGCTATAGCTCAGAAGAGAATCTACTTGCCTTTCGGTGGTTATCTTAATAGAAAAGGTGTTATGATCTATCCCTATATTTATCCAACAGTAGTTATGGCAATAGTCATTGTAATTATTGCATACCTTATGCTCAAGTATACTAAATTCGGCCGGTCCATATATGCCGTGGGAGGAAGAGAGCAATCAGCAAGGCTTATGGGCCTTAACGTAAAACGTACCAAGTTCTTTGTTTATATTTTGAATGGACTTCTTTCTGCCTTAGGCGGAATCGCATTCTGTTTAAATACTACAGGTGCCTTTGTTGAACTGGCAAGAGGCTTTGAAATGGATGCTATCGCCGCTACTGTTATAGGAGGAACACCCCTGACCGGAGGTGTGGGCAATGTGTACGGTTCACTCTTTGGAGTTCTTATTAAGGCCTTAATAGAAACCTTCGTTTCTTTCCAAGGGAATATTTCTTCTTGGTGGTCTAAGATAATAATCTCGGCCCTTTTAGCCTTCTTTATCGTACTGCAAAATCTGCTTGTAAGAAGGAAGAACAAGACTAAGTCTGCTACATGAGAATTATTTTATATTTGATTATTTTGGGGGGACGATGGTCTCCCCTTTATTATTTGAATAGCCTACAAATTTACTACAATCTTCATTTCCACAGAAGGGATAATCTGTAGTATACTATATGTGGGGATCTAACATCTGCCAACAAAATATTTATCCATATGGGGTACAGGCTGGAGGCTATGATTCACAAACTCAACTATTTGGTTTATAATGGTCTATAAGCTAGATGTTAGGGATTGGGATTTTGAGTATGAGATTATAATGGAGAGGTGAAATCAATAGTGAATGATATTATCATTATCGGTGGTGGAATTGCAGGATTGACAGCCGGGATGTATGCGAAACGAGGGGGCATGGAGACCCTATTGTTTGAGAAAATGTTTGTAGGTGGCCAGGCGGCTACTACTTATAGCATCGAGAACTATCCTGGATTTATTGAGCCTATCAGTGGACCTGATTTTGCTATGAGAATGGAAGAACACGCCAGGAAATTTGGTCTGGAAATTTTTTATGATGAAGTAAAAGAAGTAGTAGTTGATGGCAAGATAAAAAAAGTTATCACTGATAATAAGGAATATGAAACCAAGACTATAATACTGGCCATGGGTGCCAGTCCAAAGATGCTAGGCTTGGAGAAAGAGGAGCAGTTTAGGGGCAGGGGTGTATCCTATTGTGCTACTTGTGATGGGACTTTCTACAAGGATAAGGTAACTGCTGTTGTAGGAGGTGGTGATACTGCCGTAGAGGATGCTATGTTCCTGGCCCAATACGCTTCAAAGGTTTATTTAATACACCGCAGAGATCAACTTAGGGCATCTAAGATATTACAGGACAGGATCCTAGCCCATCCCAAAATTGAGATTTTATGGGATACTGTAGTTGAATCTATAGTCGGCGAGGAAGAAGTTGAAGGAATCACCGTTAAGAATCTAAAAACTGAGGAGAGGTCCCAGCTAGAATTGGATGGATTCTTTATCGCTATTGGAATCCAACCCAATAGTGAGCTAGTAAAGGGTAAGATACAAATGAGCGATGATGGTTTTGTTTTAGCCGGTGAGACTATGGCTACCAATGTGCCTGGCGTTTTTGTAGTAGGGGACTTACGTTACAAGCAGATATGGCAACTGGTAACTGCTGCTTCAGATGGAGCCGTTGGGACCCTATCGGCACAGCGATATATTATGGAAAACTTCGAATAAAACCAAAGAATAGGAGAAGATTATGGGACGATTATTTGGAACTGACGGAGTCAGAGGATTGGCAAATGAGATGCTAAATTGCGAACTTGCCTATAAGATAGGTCAGGCAAGTGGTAATATACTAAAAATGGCTAAGCATAAGCCAAGAATAATAGTAGGAAGGGATACCAGGCTATCTGGTGATATGTTGGAAGCGGCCCTGGTGGCAGGTATTTGCTCAGTAGGGGCAGAGGCTAGAGTGGTTGGCGTTATTCCTACTCCGGGTGTGGCCTACTTGGCCAGGCACTATAAGGCGGATGCGGGTTTGGTAATCTCGGCCTCCCATAACTCTATGGAGTATAATGGGATCAAAATATTCAACAGCCAGGGATACAAGTTATCAGATGAACTGGAGGAAAGAATTGAAAGCATTGTGCTAGACAATGCGGAAGAGATAGTATATCCAACGGGTGTAGATGTAGGTCGTGTGGTCAGGGTTAAAAATGCTGTAAGCCATTATGAGGAGTTTTTAAAGAGTACAATAGATGTTAGGTTAGATGGCATAAAAATAGTAGTGGACTGTGCTAATGGTGCGGCCTCAAAGATTGCACCTGAGGTGCTTTCCCAACTAGGGGCTCAGGTCCATGCTATATACGATGAACCTGATGGGATCAATATAAATAGCCTATGCGGTTCAACCTATCCCGAAAATTTACAGGAATACGTTATGGAAATGGGCGCGGATGTGGGCCTGGCTTTTGATGGCGATGCCGACAGACTAATTGCTGTAGATGAGCGGGGTAAAATAGTGGATGGAGACCAAATGCTAGTAATCTGTGGCCTGAATATGAAAAAGAGAGGCAAACTTAAAAAAGATACGGTGGTAGGTACCGTAATGAGCAATTTAGGTTTTGATAAGGCCCTTAAACAAGCGGGATGCAATGTAGTTAAGACCGATGTGGGAGACAGGTATGTACTGGAGAAGATGCTAGAGGAAGGTTATAATATCGGAGGCGAGCAGTCAGGGCATATTATCTTCTTAGATCACAATACAACAGGGGATGGGATTTTGACCGCCCTCCAACTATTATCAGTTATCAAACGGGAAAATAAGAATCTATCGGAACTGGCCGAAGCTATGGAGAAATTCCCCCAGGTTCTGGTAAATGCAAAGGTCAATGAAAAAAACAAGCATAAATATGATCAAGATCCTGATATACAAAAAGAGATTAAACGCATAGAAGATAGGTTTGCTGGAGAGGGCAGAGTCCTTACTCGGTCTTCAGGAACCGAACCTTTGGTCAGGGTCATGATAGAGGGCAAAGATCAGCGAGAAATAGAAGAATATGCCGTAGGATTAGCCAAAATGATAGAAGAGCGACTACAATAGGAAGGAATTGATGAAATGAATATGAAGAGGGCTTTTGCATTTATCCTAGTACTGGTTCTGTCCATATCTATATTTGGGTGTGGTATGGCTTCCGATAGTGAAGATACTGTAGTAGCAAAGGTAAACGGTGAAAAGATTAGCAAGGGAGAGTTTAATGCTCTTTATGATCAAATAAAACAACGTTACTATATCACCGAAGAAATAGAGAATGACCCAGAGCAAAAGGAAATGATAGATGAGCTAAAGGCAGGAGTGCTAGAACAGCTCATAACGGAAAAACTTATAGATCAGAATACAACAAAGGCAGGATTTGTTGTAACCGATGATACCATTAATGAGGCCAGGGTAGAATTTGAAAACATCATTGCTGAAGTGGCAAAACAGATGGAGGAAATGGATAAGGCTATGCAGGAGGAAGAGGAAGGAGAAACCGGTGATAGCCAGGATGGGGATTATTTAAATGAAGCAAAAGCCTATATAGAGGGGGAACTCAATGCTATAGGGCAAACTCAGGATGAATATATTGAAATTTTGGCAAAACAAATGGTAATCGATGAATATATCCAGGACATGGTAAAGGATGTAGAAGCCGATGACCAGGAGATACAAGCACATTACGAGGAGAGCCTGCAAAGGCAAAAGGAAAATATAGCTGTTATTCCCTATGAAGTTGTGCAATTGTATATGCCTAAGGAAGTCAGGGTAAAACATGTATTGGTTAAGTTACCCCAAGATGAGATAGATGAGTATAATACTATGGTGGCTGAGGGCAAGGAAGAAGAGGCTGAGAAATATCTAAATGAAAAACTAAAAGCTATTGAGCCAAAGGCTGAGGAAGTTTTGGAGAAGGCCAGAAGTGGTGAGGTGTTTGAGGAACTGATCCGAGATTATGGTGAGGATCCTGGTATGGAGAATAATGATCTGGGCTATGTGGTTAGGCAGGATAATTCTTTTGTCCCAGAGTTTGAAGAGGCGGCTTTTAAACTTGAGGAAGGGGAAATATCCGATTTGGTAACTACATCCTTTGGCTATCATATCATAAAACTTTATGATAGAAACCCAGAGAAAGTCTACCTATTAGAAGAAAAGTATGAAGAGGTAAAGGAAGCCATGGATCAGGAAAAGAAGATGGATGCCTGGATGCTCATCTTGGAAGAATGGCTAGAAACTGCCGAGATAAAGAGGTATGAAAAGAGACTATAACCACCATTGGATTTAGACCGATACACAGATCAATGAACAGGAGTTTTACGGGTGAAAAGAAAAGTATTGATTGTTGATGATGAAAGTTCTATACGCAGCTTTGTAAGGATAGGATTTGAGAGAAGCAATTTCCATATTATAGAGGCTGAAAGCGGGGAGGAAGGTATTAAGCTAGCTCAGAAGCATAGGCCTGATATAGTTATATTGGATATCATGCTACCTGGAATAGATGGATTTGAGGTATGTATGGCCCTTCGCTCACAGTTCCCTAGAATGGCCATAATTATGCTGACAGCTCGGGATATGGATATGGATAGGATTATGGGGTTGGAGCAGGGAGCCGATGATTATATGGTAAAGCCTTTTAATCCCTTGGAGTTGGTATTAAGAGCGGAGGGATTATTGAGACGTATAGGTGGAAATAATGGGCAAAGGGATGAGCGTAGGTTGTACCATCATCCCTTTGTTATAGATACCTATTCACAAAAGGTTTATAAGAATGATATAGAAGTTGAACTAACTCCCAAAGAATATCAATTAATGACTTTGCTCATCAAAAACCCTGGGCGATTGTTTAGTCGTAATGAACTAATAGACAGGATATGGGGTCAAGATTATATAGGGGATTTGAAGGTTGTGGATGTCAATATTCGAAGATTGAGAAAAGTAATTGAAGACAAGCCTTCTCATCCAAAATTTATTGAAACTGTATGGGGAATTGGATACCGATGGAGAGAAAAGTAAAAGGTCGCCAGAAGAGTATTAGGAGACGGATTGGCTATAGTTTTATGAGTATTATCATCATTAGTATATTTATATTTATATTAATGGTAAGCATATTTTTAAAACAGTATTATTATAAAAGTGTAGAGGATATCTTGACCGACCAAATTCGTATGTCGACTAACTTTTATTCAAGATATTTTTCTAATAGCTCTCTTCAGGATAATATAATGGACAATGTAGATGTATTTTGGAAGTTTACATCTGCTCAGGTTCAAATTATTGATAATTCAGGTGTGGTATTAATGGATTCCATCGGTGTGGATTTTACTGAGAGTTTAGAAAGCCCAGATGTAAAAAGAGCATTGGAGGGGCAGATGGGAAAATGGGTGGGCAGGTTGCCCTATACCGATGACTTAGTAATGGCAGTTTCTTATCCTTTAGAAGCAAATAAAGAAGTTGTTGGAGTCTTGAGATTTATAACGTCTTTGACGCCTGTTAATGTACAGCTTAGGCATATAATTGGGATATTTACCCTTATGGGTCTATTAACCATAGTTATATCTAGTGTAATTAGTTTTGCTTTAGCTAACGGGGTAGTCAGGCCCATAAAGCAAGTAACCAAGGTAGCTGGAAAGATGGCAAAAGGGAACTTTAAGGTGAGGAGCATAAAAGAATCCAATGATGAGGTAGGAAGATTGTCCGATACCCTCAACTATATGGCTGATGAAATAATAAAAAAAGAACAAATAAAAAATGAATTCATTGCTTCCGTATCCCATGAACTAAGAACCCCCTTAACTTCTATTAAAGGGTGGGCTATTATTTTAAATGACAGCAATTCCAGGGAAGATCAGATCTTTAGTGATGGACTTAAAATTATAGAAAAAGAGACAGAGCGGTTGTCAGAGATGGTAGAGGAATTATTGGATTTTTCAAAACTTCTTTCGGGGAAGATGAGTTTAAACCTTAGAAAAACCAGCATCACTGCTGTAATAGAATATATTAAGCGATACATGACTCCGGTAGCTCAGAGAAAAAGGATTAGCTTTGAAGTAGAATATCCAGATCAGTTACCAAAGGTAACTATAGATGAAAATCGAATAAAGCAAGTACTGATTAATGTTTTGGATAATGCCTTTAAGTTTACGGATCAAGACGGTGTAGTCAGTTTTAGAACCTATGTAGAAAAGGACTTTTTGGTTATGGCTATAATAGATAATGGGTGTGGTATACCCGATCATGAGCTTCCCTATATTAAGAATAAATTCTTTAAAGGGAAGAATAGTAAATCTGCCAATGGGATTGGACTATCTGTCTCCCATGAGATAATAAGTAGACATAAGGGGCAACTGGATATAGAAAGCCAAGAGGGAAAGGGAACAGAAGTAGTAATAGAGCTACCAATTATGTAGCTGTTATACTTAGAGGGGAAGATTTTATCTTGAAGTATATTATAAAGAAGTACGCTAAAGGGTTTTATATAATACTTGTTCTTGTTTTTTTATTGACTGGCTGTCAGGCAATTCCTCAGCTTGATTCAGGACAGATAATTGTATCACCTGACAATAATATGATTCCCATTCAAGGGACTTGGAAGATTTATGACTATAAAAGAACACCTAAAAACCAAGAGAA
>JAAYTG010000214.1 GCA_012518075.1 Clostridiales bacterium
ATTTAGATATCCCTGAGGATTTAGATGAAGAGGACCAATATGGGAATTCTTATCGTCGTCAAGAGATTTTAGACGTCTACTTGGGAGACTTAAAGGATGAAGGTGAAAACTTAATCTACTATGCGAAAAACCCAAAAACCCATAAGGTCTTTACCAATTCAGAGACAGATCTTGGCATTGATACAGAAGGCCCCATATTTTTACCAGAGGGATATGATTTTTATATTTACTATGACGGCCAAGAGTTTATGGGGGAGAAAGATAATAAGCTACTGGATATTTATCATATTGATAGCGGATACAGAAACACCTTGTTAAAGTCATATTTGGAAGCGCCTGATAGCTATGTAGAGCAATCGGAAAGGGTTGGGATAAAGGAGTATAGGGAGTTTTATGATATCCGAGGCTGCCAAATTCTTTTAGCAGTAAAGGACAATGTAGTAGAAAACCCCTATGGTTATAGCTATCTTTTTAATCTACAGAAGCAGACCAGCCAGTTTAAATGGATTATAGGCGTTGCCTCTATAATATTTATTATAGGGATTGGATTACTGGTATTGTCTATAACAAAGCGTAAAGATCTAAAGGATTTTGAGAAAACTCTGGCCAAGGTACTAGGGAAGCTGGTTCTAGAACTTAAGATCCTAGTTTCCATAGTGATTTTGCCATTGATATTTTTGATGGCTCAAGAAATGTACTATATGCACCTGGAATTAGGTCATATATTTTTCTTTACTGGCCTGTGCTTTTGGTATTTATATATAGTTTGGCTAGATCTTCGAAACAACGGCAGCAGAGTCTTTTCCAATAATGTATTTAATAGATTAGTACAAAGGTATAGAGTATTTGAGAAGAGGTGGCCCTTTCAAAAGGCCTTACTTATGAGATTTTACACTTTTACAGCTTTGGAAGTATTTTTGATAATACTGACTGGGGTTTTTCTTATAACCATGTTTGCTAGTAGAAATGGAGTCTTTTTCTTCTTTGCTCTTGCATCCTTCGCTTTGGGGGTCTATCTTTTTTATATGTATGCACGCCGCTATACCCATATCATAGATGATATGGGCAGGATATTAGGTCAATCCAATCGAATTAAGCAAGGGGATATGAGCACAAAGCTCCAATTAAATCCCGATTCCGAACTTTTTATATTGGGAGAAAATCTAAATACAATACAAGAAGGCATAGCAGAAGCTGTGGACAAAAGCATTAAAAGCGAGCGGATGAAAGTAGAACTTATCACCAATGTGTCTCACGACTTAAAAACCCCTCTTACATCCATTATTAGCTATGTAGATCTACTATCAAAGGAAGAGGATCTATCGGAACATTCCAAGGACTATATAAGAATACTGGCACAAAAGTCGCAAAGGTTAAAACTTCTTATTCAAGACCTATTTGACCTATCAAAAGCTGTAAGTGGGGAAATGCAGTTCGAGAGAAAGACCCTAGACCTAGGTAAGCTGATAGAGCAAACCCTAGCAGACTTAGATGACCGTATATCAAAATCCCAGCTCATATATAGGGTCAACATTCCCGAAAAGCCGACACCCATAATAAGCGACGGCAATAAGCTTTATCGGGTATTTCTTAATCTCTTTAATAATACCCTCAAATATTCTTTGGTGGGAACTAGGGTTTATGTGGACCTGGTTACTAAGGACGAAAAAGCTGTTGTCACTATAAAAAACACGGCTAATTACGAGATGAATTTTAGGGAAGAGGAAATAATAGGCCGTTTTGTCCGTGGGGATAAGGCTCGTGCCAGTGAAGGATCAGGGTTAGGGCTTTCCATAGCTCAAAATTTCACCCACTCCTGTGGTGGAGATTTTGATATAAGGGTTGACGGCGATCTATTTAAAGTCATTTTATCATTCCATATAGAATCCCATAAAACTGTTTATAGTGATTGATTAGGAATTAGTTTTGAATGGGAATGGTTGTGGGCAAATATGAGTAAAGTGTTGACATAATCATAAATAAACATGATAATTTGATTTATGATGCTACAACCATAATGAAATTTTAGCAAGAGGTCTTTATAACCGTAAGGAATACTATTATAATTGGACTTGCTTGGAAAGGAATGTATGGAATGATAGGGGTAGGGACAATAATAAACACCGGAGCCATCTTAGCTGGCGGATTATTGGGGGTTTTATTAGAGAAGGCTATTACAGAAAAAATCCAGGATACACTAATAAAGGCCACTGGGATATCCGTATTGTTTATTGGAATAGGGGGAGCCTTGCAAGAAATGCTTTTCATTGAAAATGGAAGGCTGATGAGTGGTAATGGAGTTATGGTTATTATTAGTTTCGTTCTTGGCTCTCTTATCGGAGAGGCTATTGATATTGAAGAGAAAATAGAGCAATTTGGGGCTTGGCTTAAAAAAATGACAAAAAATGAAAATGATAAGAGGTTTATGGATGGTTTTGTATCCACATCCTTGGTAGTTTGCGTAGGTGCTATGGCTGTTGTAGGTGCTATACAAGATGGACTTTGGGGCGATTATTCATTGCTTGTGGCAAAGGCGATTCTCGATTTAATTATCGTTATGATTATGGCGGCTTCTATGGGGAAGGGGTGTGTTTTTTCCGCGATTCCGGTTGCATTATTTCAGGGGACTATAACAATTCTGGCGAGATATATACAACCTTTGTTAATGGGGCAAGCCATGTCTAATCTTTCATTAACAGCCTCAATTCTGATTTTCTGCGTGGGTATAAATTTAATATTTGGCAAAACGATAAAAGTCGCAAATATGCTTCCTACCATTCTATTTGCTGTCATCTTTGCTTTTATATCACCTTTATTTTGATAGAGTTTAAGATTTAAAAGGGACCTGGTCCCCGAGACTATTTTCTTAATCGATTATAGGATTAACATTATCCATGAATAGGAGGCCTGCTGCTGCAGGCCCTTTTCATACCATTATTTATCCCAGTAGTTTAAGGTTATAATAACTTAATTAGTAACCAACAGCTAGGATTACTTTTGAATGATTAAACTACAAAGCACCAACAATAAGATAGAGGGGCTTTATACTTAATAGGAAAGCCTTTGTAACACAGGCCATAATAGGATATAATCCTATTGAGGTTCAATGTCTAGATTGTATCTTTTCCTATGATCCAAAGGAGTGCTAGCTGTAACACTAAAAGAATCATCTAGTTCAGTGGACTGGTGAGGACATAAAAGATACATAAATTAAATCTTAATAGGAGCGGTAAGTATGACAAACAAACTTATTAAAGAAATTAGGGAATATGATCGGCAGGATATTGCTTGCTGGTGGTTAGGCCAGATAGGGTTTGTATTTAAGCTTGGAGATAAAACATTATATGTAGACGCTTTTTTGACAGATTTAAATGGACGCAACATTAAACCTTTAATAAGGCCGGAAGAGGTGGAAGCCGATTATATACTCGGAACCCACGACCATATTGATCATATTGATAGGCCTGCTTGGCGTGAGATAGTTAAATATAACCATAGGGTTCAATTTATAGTTCCAGGTTTATTTAAGGAGAGTATAGTGGAGGATTTAGGGATTGACCCTAAAAGGGTGATAGCTGCCAATGAAGGCAAGAGGATAGAATTGGGCCATATATGGGTCTCCTCGGTAGCCTCTGCCCATGAATTTTTGGATCAGGATCAGAAAACCAAGCAGTACCCATACCTAGGCTATATAATAGAATATAATAACTTCAGAATCTATCACTCTGGGGATACTTGCCTATATCCAGGGCTTATTGAGAAGTTAAAAAAATTTGGTAAGCTGGATCTTGCTATACTTCCGATTAACGGTAGGGATGGAGTTAGGTATAGGGCCAATTGGATAGGGAACCTGACCTTCCAAGAAGCTGTGGATCTATCTGGATATATTAAGCCAGAATACGTTATTCCTGCTCACTATGAGATGTTTGACTTTAACAGTGAAGATGTCAATAAGTTTTCCGACTATATTGAAGCCAAATATCCTTCACAAAAGCACGTGATATGTGAGCACGGTAAGCTGATAACATTTTAATACAAAGTAGACATTGAGTTTTCGAGGCGTATCTTTACTTCTTTATACGAAAAATCAATTTTCTTTTATGCCTCATATTCAGTATACTTTTTGTTATCCAATAATATTTTATAAATTCCTAATTCTATGCCGCAATTCCTTAGAAGTGGGTTACAAAGGAATTAAGAAAGAATTTTGATTTAATTATATAATCATGTAGGGAGTTTTATTTATGAAAGAAAAGCTTGGTTTTAAATCAAATTTATTATTAGGCTCATTACTGTTTGGTCTATTTTTTGGAGCCGGCAATTTGATATTTCCTGTTCATATGGGACAGTCGGCAGGTAATAATACACTACTTGCGACAATCGGATTTTTGGCTACCGGGGTGGGGCTTCCATTGCTAGGAGTAATTGCGGCTACACTTGCTCAAAGTGAGAGTTTATATGATTTAGCAAAGCCCATTAGCAGAATATATTCAGTTTTATTTACATGCATGCTTTATTTGACAATTGGTCCTTTATTTGCCATTCCGCGTACAGCTACTGTTGCATTTGAAGTAGGGCTGAGCCCATTTATTCCCGGGAAATACGTGCAAATTGGATTGCTTGTATTTTCATTAGTTTTCTTCTCAGTAACACTTTATTTCTCACTGCGACCGGGAAGAATTTTGGACTGGGTTGGTAAATATCTTAATCCTGTTTTTGTGGCCCTATTATCAATATTATTAATTGCAACTTTTATTAGGCCAATGGGAAAGGCTAGCCAATATTCAGCACAGGGTAATTACATTGAAAGGGCCTTATTTACAGGATTATTAGATGGATACAACACCATGGATGCATTAGCTTCACTGGCTTTTGCCATTGTTATTATCTCAAACATTGAAAGGTTAGGAGTAAATAGTCCAAAAAGGAAAGCAATTGAAATATTAAAATCAGGTTTAGTGTGTGTTGTTGGAATGAGCATCATTTACGCGTCATTGTCTTTTATGGGAGCAACCAGTTTAGGTAGCCTTAGCAGAGCTGATAATGGTGGGAAAATTATGTCTATGGTAAGTGAGCATTATTTTGGATTAATCGGTAAGGTATTGTTGGCTGCTATTGTATCGGTAGCTTGTTTAAAAACAGCCATCGGCTTAATTACTTCATGTTCTCAAATGTTCAGTGAAATGTTTCCAAAATCATTATCATATAACAAATACGCCGTTATATTTACTGCATTTTCATTTATAGTTGCCAATTTTGGATTAAACAATATTATTAAGCTGTCCATACCGGTACTTATGTTTCTTTATCCTCTGGCGATTACTTTGATCATATTATCATTATTAGCGCCAGTTATTAATAAGCAAAGGGATATATACAAGTGGACAACTATATTTACAATGGTTGCTGCATTATTTGATTTTATCAACGCTTTACCGAAAACGGTAAAAGAGATTGCAATAATGAAGAGGATTATTAACTTTGCCCACATATATTTG
>JAAYTG010000215.1 GCA_012518075.1 Clostridiales bacterium
CACTGTAATCTTTCTTTTCTATTACTGTGTATGTTTTTTCTTTATGTTTAACTTTTTCTCCCTTGTCTATTTCCTCATAGCAATACAACTTTCTATCCTCTGTTGTGTAAGTTCCTCCCTCATCAAATTGCAAATCCTCATTCGATAGAGGCACTACTGCTCCTTCTATCTCTATTTCTTCTCCACCGGGCACCCATATTCCACCTTGTTCCCAATCATAATAACCCTCTGTTTCTCTTAATAAATAAACTGGCTCTTTGCTATATTTATTTATCAATCTTTTAAAATTAAACATTACTTTCTCACCACCTTATAGGTGATACTATCCCTAAGTCTTCCAGTATCAATAAGAGGGTTTGAACTACCTTTCCTTGCAATAGTAGCTGGGTGTAATGGAGGTGTCCTTAAATCAGTTAAATATTCTTGTATTCTGCCTACAATTATTTCTCCTAAAGTGTTAAAAAACGCATCTACAGGCAACTCTAATCTCATAACCTTTTCTAATAACTTTTCACTTTGTTTAATTATGTTTTCTTTCTCTTGGTCATATCCTGCTCTTATAAAACTTCTTTCAGGTATTTTTATTGTTCTTGTGTTAGGATTTAGATGTATTCCTATGCTGTGTAAATATCCTCTCATTTTATCTGTAACTTTAATCTCTACACCAAATTCATGTACTGTAGCTATTCCTAGTACCGTTATATCACTGTCTTTATTGTGCCTTTCTCCACCTTTACCATCTGAAAATATACCTATCTCTAAGTGAGTGTTAAACAGTTCATCTAGCATCTTTAAAAACTGTGGCACTTTAGTTTCATCATGTATTTTCATAGACTCCTCAACCTTTTATATGGGCTAAGCCACTTTAATATAAATTTAGGGATATTCCCATCATTAGCATAGGATTGGCTCATATCGGATAGTTTCTCGCTTGTTATATTAAAATCCATCGGGTCTATTTCTACTAGCTTTTCTAGGGCTAACTCTACACCGCCTGGAAGATTATCTTTATCAAACTTATTGTTGCAATAATCTTCTATCCATTCTAAATAAGCTTGTTTAATTTCTTCTGGTGTCATATTAATCCCCTTCAATCATCAAACGATATAATACTTCTTTTTTGTCTCTTGGATTGTGTTCTATGCCCTTTTCCGTCAATTTCTCAATAATTTCAGCCTTCGTTATGTTGTCTATACCTATTGTATTAATACCCTCTTTATCTTCGTTATTAGGCTGTTCTGTGAGGTCGTTTTTCTCATTATTGTAAATTTTATAGCCTAAGTGTTTATAAACTACTTCATAGGCTTTTTTTGTTGCATTTATTACTTTATTCCCTTTAATCAGTTTCATTTTATCCCTCCTAAAAAGGAAATAGGAATAGAAGGTTTACCCTTCTACTCCACCTCCGCCGCCATTTGCTCCACCGCCATTTGCTCCACCGCCATTTGCTTCAGGTATTTCAGGTATTAATGCAGCAAAAGCATCTTCTTTAAGTGTCATAAATGCTACATGCATAGTTGCTCTTAAAGCAAACATATCTCTCTCGAATAAGTTGATTGGATTTCCTTCTCCATCAACTATAGTAGTCAATGTAGCATCTTCACTTATTGAGTATTCAATCCCTTGTAATACTCCATATCTTGCATAATCCCAATCACCAGCTATTAATTGAGCCTTATCATAATCCCAGCTCTTACCGTCAGCAAATCCTATAGGTAGCCCTAATGCCTGCGCTGTTACTCCACCTCTTGCATCATTGAATATTGGTAAGTTATTATTGTCTACTGCTCCCCTAAGGTCTTTTCTAAATCTTCTAGTAGTAATAAATCCGTTTGGGTCATTGTCTCCATCTTCTACTAAAGCGATTAAATCGTTTAGGTCAAGATATAAGTTTTCTCTAGCTCCTTGTTCTATCTTATTACCACTTGCCTCGATATTTTCCCATACAGATACGCCTACTGCATATGGAGAATCATTACCAAATAGTGCAGCTTGGTCAAACTTAATATAAAATGCCTCTGCTATTGCTGGCTTCATTTGGGTAAAGAAGTCAGCAACTGTATATCTTAGGAATTCCTTAGATACTGGTATGATTACCCCTAGCTTCTTAGCTTCCATTTTAGCTGTCAACCATGTAGCTTTACTAGTTTGAATTCTTTCTCCTTCATCTACCCAATAAGCTCCTGGTCCTTCTGCTAAGTAAGTGAACTCTTTTACTGGCTTAGTCATAGCTTCTGGTTTTGC
>JAAYTG010000039.1 GCA_012518075.1 Clostridiales bacterium
AGGGCACAATATGATCAGTTTGGCCATGAAGGACCTACGGGTCAGGGCTTTGGCGGCTTTGACTTCAGTGGGTTTGGTGGTATCGACGATATATTTGATATGTTTTTTGGTGGCGGTTTTGGAGGCCGGAGCAGCGGTCGAAGGCGTGGGCCTATGAAAGGTGCGGATAAGAGATATGATCTTACAATTACCTTTGAAGAGGCAGCCTTTGGGGTTAAGAAGGAGATCGAAATTAGCAGGAACGAGAACTGCGATGAATGCGGTGGCACCGGAGCTGCTAAAGGTACCCAGCCAGAAACCTGTACACAATGCAATGGAACCGGAGAGGTATCCTATGCTCAGAATACTGCCTTTGGACGCTTTGTCAATGTGAAAGCTTGTGATCGGTGTGGCGGTGAGGGCACTATTATTTCCCAACCCTGCAGCAGGTGTAAAGGCAGGAAAAAGGTTAGGAAAATTAAGAAAATTAGTTTAAATATTCCGGCAGGTATTGATAGTGGCCAGGCAATTACCCTCCGAGGTGAGGGAGAGGCTGGTGAGCGAGGCGGTCCCTCCGGAGATCTTTATGTATATATTACAGTGAAGCCCCATAGCCTATTTGTAAGAAAGGGATATGATCTTCATTGTGACGTACCCATTACCTTTGTTCAAGCCACTTTAGGTGACGAAGTTGAGGTACCTACCTTAGAAGGAAAGGTAAAATATAAAATTCCAGAGGGGACCCAAACTGGTACAATTTTTAGGCTTAGAAACCAGGGAATTCAAAGGTTGCGATCCACAACAAGGGGAGATCTCTATGTAAAGGTCAATATTGATGTCCCCAAAAGACTTACAGAAAAACAAAAACAATTACTTCGACAATTTGAAGAAGAGACCGGTGGGAGGGAATACTACGAGCAGAAGAAATCCTTTCTAGACAAGATGAAGAATGTTTTTGGGGTATAAGGAGCGTTATGGATGAATTGGATTGAAGTAGCAGTAAAAACTACTAGTGAAGGCACCGATGCTGTGGCAGAGGTGTTTTATCAGGCTGGCATTAATGGTGTAGTAATTGAGGATCCATACGATATTGAGCTCTTTAAAGGAGAGAAATCGGACTGGGATTATGTGGATGAAACTTTAGCCTATGATGAGGATGAAGTGGTGGTTAAAGGTTATTTGGCTGACAATCCTTCATTTCATGATAGCATCCAAATTATTAAGGATAGGCTCAAATGGCTCCTAAGTCATGATCTGGGCATAGATATAGGCTCTGTCACTCTAGAGCTTACCAATGTAAAGGAAGAGGATTGGGCAAACAATTGGAAAAAGTACTTTAAACCGAAAAAAGTCGGTAGCCGAATTGTCATAAAGCCTAGTTGGGAGCAGTATTCTCCAGAAGAGGGAGATCTGGTACTGGAATTGGATCCAGGTATGGCCTTTGGAACAGGTACCCATGAGACCACTATACTATGTGTTCAAGCTTTAGAGAATTATATAGATCCAACCACTAAGCTGCTGGATATAGGTTGTGGTACCGGTATTTTAGCGATAGCAGGCCTGCTTTTAGGTGCAAAAAATGCTATAGCTGTGGACTTAGATTTAGATGCCGTAAGGATAAGCAGAGAAAATGCCCAAAGAAATCATGTTCATGATAATATCCAAGTAATCCATGGTGATCTAATGGACAAGGTTGAAGGAAGATTTGATGTGGTAGTGGCCAATATTATTGCAGATGCCATTATAAAAATGTCTAAGGACATCAAAAGATATTTGACAGCTAATGGTGTATTTATAGCTTCAGGCATAATACTGGATCGAATTGAAGATGTAAAAAGGGCCATAAATGAAGCTGGATTATCAATAATTGATATAGAGACCATGGGAGAGTGGGCGGTGGTGGTAAGCCATTATGAATAGATTCTTTATAGATAATGCTAAAATAGTGGATTCCCATACGGAAATTATTGGCCATGATGCAGGGCATATTTTACGTGTCCTCAGACTAGGGATAGGGGACTCTATTGAGCTTTGTGATGGGGCAGGGATGGATTATCCTACCACTATTGTTGAGACCGATAAAGATAGATTAAGGGTTAAATTAGGGGAAGGCAGACCATCAAAGGGTGAGCCTAGCATAAGAGTAACTCTATACCAAGGCATTCCCAAAAGTACTAAGATGGATTTAATAGTCCAAAAGTGTGTTGAATTAGGCATATATAGGATTGTGCCCTTGGATACAGCTAGAACTATAACAAAGCTGTCAGATCCTAAGAAGGCTAAGAAGAGAGTGGCCAGGTGGCAAAAAATATCTGAAGAGGCGGCAAAACAGAGCAGGAGAGGAATAATACCCAAGGTGGATGTGCCTATAAGCTACTCAAGTATGGCAGAGTCAGCTTCCCATTCTGCAAAGATAATCCTCTGGGAAGGGGAAAGAGATGTGGCCCTAAGACAATGTTTGGAAAGGGCTAAGCATAGTTCTGGCAGTAAAGCAGATATAGGGATAGTAATTGGACCCGAGGGTGGCTTAGACCATGATGAGGTAGTTTTAGCCAAGGAACATGGATGGGAAACCGCTAGCTTGGGTTCTCGAATTCTTAGAACGGAAACGGCGGGAATGGCTGCCTTAGCTGCAACTATGTTTTATATGGAGGAAATGGAATGATATTAAAGGACGGTAGACGGGTAGCCTTTCATACCTTGGGATGTAAGGTCAATCAATATGATACCCAGGCTATGCAGGATAAGTTTATAGAAAAAGGATATGAAGTAGCAGAATTTAGTGATTTTGCTGATGTATATGTAATTAATACCTGTACCGTCACCAGTTTGGGGGATAGAAAATCAAGGCAGATGATTCGCAGAGCAAACCGACTAAATCCCCATGGGGTAATTGCTGTAGTTGGCTGTTATGCTCAGACGGCACCAGAAGAGATTTTAGATATTCCAGGAGTAAACTTGGTGCTTGGTACTAGGGATAGAAATAGAATTGTAGAGTTTGTGGAAATGGCTATCAATACAGGGCAAGCTATAAATGGTGTTCAGGATATAATGGAGGTCAAAGAGTTTGAGGAGATGCCCATTAGCTCCTATGAAGAAAAGACTAGGGCAGCACTCAAGATTCAGGAAGGATGCGATCATTACTGTTCCTACTGCATCATACCTTATGCCAGAGGCACGGTGAGAAGCCGTAAGCCGGAGGATATTTTAGATCAGATTCACAGCTTACTGGATGCAGGATTTGAAGAATTTGTATTAACGGGAATACATGTAGCCTCCTATGGAAAAGATTTAGATGGTGTTAATCTCCTATCCCTTATTAAGGATATGGAAGCTATAGAGGGGATTAAAAGAATTAGGCTTGGCTCCTTAGAGCCTACCCTTTTGACTGAGGACTTTATAAAGACTGTCAAGGATATACCTAAGCTGTGTAGACATTACCATCTATCCCTTCAAAGTGGTAACGATCTGACCCTAAAGAGGATGAATAGAAGGTATAATACTAGGCAATATAGGGAAATCGTAGATAGATTGAGGACTTATATACCTAATGTAGCCATTACTACTGATATCATGGTAGGTTTTCCAGGTGAAACTGAGGAGGAGTTTAAGGGGACTATAGATTTTGTAGAAGATATAGCCTTTAGCAGGATTCATGTCTTTAAGTATTCCCCTAGACAGGGGACACCGGCTGCAAGGTATAAAGATCAGGTTCCAGAGAATACAAAGGAAATTCGCAGTCAGGAACTAATAAGTCTGGGCAAAAAGCTGGAATCTGATTATCTTAAATCCTTTATAGACAAAAAAGAGCTAGTCTTATTTGAGGAAGAAAGCAAAAGGAATAAAGGCTATTATGAAGGATATACCGATCACTATATTAGAGTTGCCGTAGAGGGCGATGAGAGGCTTATAGGCACTATAGTACCAGTGACTCTGAAAAAGGTAGATGAGGGTATGATGTTTGGAGAGATAGACTTAGATTAAGCTTTAAAAATGGCAACTCTTTAAATCTTTCAAGAAGTTAATAAAATTAATGACATGGGAAGGATTGTTGATTATAATAAAAAAGAAGGATTTACGCAATAAATGTAGAATGTATTAAGGTAAAGGGAGGTGTGAAAGATGCCAGATAAGCAAGATTGTGTTTTCTGCAAGATAATTGCCGGAGAGATTCCATCTAAAAAGGTATATGAGGATGATAAGCTAATGGCATTTCATGATATCGCTCCCAATGCCCCAGTCCATGTATTGGTTATTCCCAAAAAGCACATTCCTTCTTTGAATTTTGTCAATGAGGATCATAGTGAGATCATGGCTCATATTATGGTTATGATACCCAAATTAGCTAAGGAATTAAAAGTTGATGAATCCGGTTATAGGGTGGTAGTCAACTGTGGTAGCGATAGTGGAATGATGGTGGAGCATTTGCATTTTCATATATTAGGAGGACGTCTTCTTCCACAAAAGCTAGGTTAATGTATTATTTTCAATGTTGACATAAGAAAAATAGTTGATATATAATAAGAGAGTTACTGCTGAAACATACCTTTATTAGATTCTCACCTTTGAACACAGGGTAATCGTTCCAGCGGAGGGAGGGAAAGCCAGTGTCTGAAATTAAAGTAAGGGAAAATGAATCCTTCGAGAACGCTTTGAAACGCTTTAAGCGTCAATGTGCTAGATCAGGAGTTTTAGCCGAGATCCGCAAGAGAGAGCACTATGAGAAGCCTAGTGTAAGGCGTAAAAAGAAATCTGAAGCAGCCCGCAAGGCAGCTAGGAAAAAAAGATATTAAGAAGTTTTATTCTATGAGTAAGTTAAAACAGAATATGCGAAAACTCATAACGTTAAGCTGTGAGATTTATTTAAGGGGAGAAGTCTATTTAAAAGGAGTAACAGCAAAACTAATATAAAAATATTGTTAAAGATAAAAAACCTGATGCAGGGCATCAGGTTTTTTTGATTAGCAGCCTATGTGTGTATTTCCTATTACTTCTCACTCTAAAATAGTGAAAATTCTTAACATATATAGTATAATATATACAACTTATATACTTGTATATGGAGCTTATTCTCTAATACTGATGTAGATAGAATTTGTATTAGTCAGTACCTAGATATAATAGCTTGCTTTTTAGCGATCCATGGGGCCTTCTATGGTGATAGCTATTTTTTCTATGAAGATGAAACAAATAGAGGACTTATTGGAATTATAGGGAATATTATAAGAATAGAGAAAAATTAATTTTCCATATTGTAGGGGCGATACATATGAAGAAAAAGCTTTTATTGCTGCTTATGGTTTTCACAATAATTATAGGAGTAGCTTTACATCCCATCAAGTCATGGGGAGACAATGGGCAGGTAGTTTACCTTATTCCTGTAGAAGGAGAAATAACCCCTGCTATGGCAACTTTTTTTAAGAATAGTATTGAGGATGCCAAAAGGGAAAAGGCTGATGCAATACTAGTAGACTTGTCCACCTTTGGTGGACGTGTGGATGCAGCCTTTGATATGAAACAAGCTATTGAACAGTGCCCCATACCCATTATTGTATATATTAGTGATAGGGCATTGTCGGCGGGAGCCCTTCTATCTATAGTAGCCCCCAGGCTTATAATGGCCCCAGGCAGCCATATGGGTTCAGCTGAGCCTATACCCTACAGTATCAAAACCGTTGCAGCCATTAGAGGCGAGTTTGAGGCGGCAGCAGAGCGAAATGGAAGGGATAAGATCATTGCAGCGGCCATGGTGGATAAGGAGATAGATATCCCAGGACTTTCTCCGGCAGGTTCCCTGCTGGATATTACAGCTGAAACAGCCAAAGAATATGGATATGCTGAGGAATTAGTAGAAGGACGAGAGAATCTACTTAACTATTTAGGCTTTAAAGATGCCCTTATAATAGAAAACCAGCCTGATCTACTGGTTAAATTGGCCCAGTTTCTTACTCAGAGCCATATAGCTTCACTTCTCTTAACTATAGGAATTATCGCTATTATAATAGAAATATTTACGCAGGGCTTTGGTATATCAGGTATAATAGGATTGAGTTCTCTGACACTATATTTTGGAGCGAACCTTATTGCAGGATATTCACAGTGGTGGCCTGCTCTTGTATTCCTTACAGGTATTGGCCTTTTGATAGTAGAAGTTTTTATCCCTGGGTTTGGGATTCCCGGAATTTCTGGTATAGCTGCAGTACTTGTTGGTATAGTATTTGCTGCGCCGGATCCTATAAGGGGAATTAAAAACCTAGGCACGGCCTTTGTGCTGATTATTATAATATTACCCATCCTCTTCTACTATCTAAAGCGATTTAATGCCTTTAAGAGTTTTGTACTGTCAGATACAGTAGTGGGCAGGTCTGAACAAGGGCAAGATGACAGGAATCAATTTAGTAATAAAGGATTGTTAGGTAAAAAAGGAATAGTAGTAACTACCCTAAGGCCCTCAGGAGTTATAAGTATAGACGGAAAAAGAATGGATGCCATTTCCCAGGGAGAATTCCTTATACCAGGTACACCAGTAAGAGTAATGGAGGACAAGGGTTTATCAGTGGTAGTGTCAAAGGATGATAGCCAAGCTTTTTAAAGATTAAAGGAGGCCTAGTGAAATGTTTCAAATTATTATCATTTTTTTGGTGATATCCTTTATACAAAGTATTATAAAGGCCATCAATCAATCGAGGTCAACCCAGCCAGGAACAGGAGGACAATCCACAAGCTTTTCTCCACAGGATATTGAGCTGACCGAAGAAGGAGTTAATAGGACACCCCCAAGAAATATAGTTAATATAGATAAGCCTATTCTAAAGGAGGCTTATAGATCTAAGGTAGGGGCACAGACAAAATCACCCAATAGCTCACAAGGGAAGAAAGTGGGGAGGCCTTTGCTGCAAACTAGCCCTCGGCCTCAAGCTGGATCTCAAGAGGGTAGACCCCAGGGAGGCTTAGCTAAGCTAACACCTGATAGGTTGGTTGAAGGGATTATCCTGTCGGAGATATTGGGCCCTCCTAAAAGTCGAAGATAAGAACATATATCAAAACTAGAGAACTAGAATGGTGATTTCATTCTAGTTTTTTTCTTTCATGCATAGACTTATATAGTAAGCAATCTATCAATATTTGAGAGGGAAAGTTCATGAGGAAAAAGAAGTTACAGGAAGTAAAGTCTACAGTCTCCGAGATGTTTGAGCTACCAAAAGAAATTACCCTAAATATGCCTAAAATCAGCCTAATAGGAAACAACCAGATGTTGGTAGAAAATCATAGGGGGATTATAGAATACACTCCAAATCTTATACGTGTAAATTCGACAGTCGGTGTAATTAGGATTCAAGGAAATGAGCTAAAGCTGCGCAATATTGCAACAGAGGATATCATGATAAACGGAGGGATAAAGTCCATGGAATTCATATAGCTCATAGCAATTAATCTTATAAACAGAGGTGGATAGATTGATCTTTTTAAAGGCTTGGAACTATTTTTTGGGTTATGTAGTTATAAGTGTAAATGGTCTGTCCCTAGAGAAGTTTATCAATCTATGCGTAAGTAGGGGTATCAAGCTATGGGGAATAAGGAGGATAAGCTATACATCTCTTACGGCGAAAATTGGTATTAGGGATTTTAAGTCCCTTCCACCCATTGTCCGTAGAGTAGGGTGCAGGGTTAAGATTATAGACAAGAGAGGATTCCCATTTTTGGCATACCGCTTTAGGCATCGTAAGATGCTTATAGGGGGTATGCTGATATTCATATTAATTTTATATGGCTTGTCTTCCTTTGTTTGGGTAGTTGAAGTGGGAGGAAATACAAAGGTAGATAGACAGGTAATATATGATATTCTGGATGAGAAGGGGGTAAGGCCTGGTGTATATAAGGGTAAGCTCAATACCTGGGAAATAGAAAATGAGATTTTGATCCAAGTACCTGAGCTATCATGGATAAGCATTGAACTTAAAGGCAGCAAAGCTATTATCAAGCTAGTAGAAGGGGTTAAACCCCCTAAACTAATTGACAAGGAGACCCCCTGCAATATAATAGCCTCCAAGGATGGGCTTATCCATCAGCTTATTGTGTTAGATGGCCAAGCAGAAGTGGAAATTGGGGATACAGTAAGGAAGGGTCAACTCCTCATAAGCGGTATAATTGAGCATGAAGATACTCAAATTGTTCGCTATGTCCACTCTAGGGCTCATGTAATAGCCAGGACCTGGTACGAGGGCAGGGCCCAAGCAAATTTTGATAGTGTGTCAAAGACCAGGACCGGGGAAAAAGCTAGTCATAAATTCATTGAAAGCAAAAACTGGATAATAAACATAAAGAGAGAAGAAATACCCTTTGAGGACTATGAGATTGAAGAAAGACGGGAGGCTATAATAGAGGATTATTTGGGTTTATCGTGGGTGGTTAGGGAATTTTATGAGATTAAGGACAATTCTACTGGAGATAGGGAGCAGCTAGCCAAGGAAATGGCTGGCCAAAAAGCTATGGAAAAGGCACTTAAAAATATTCCCAAGGAAGCGAAAATCATTGACAAAAAGTTCAAATACGATATCATAAAAGATATAGGTTATGAAGCAATTGTTTATATTGAAGTTTTAGAAGATATCGCTGAGCAGACAGAGCTTTTAGTGAACTAGGAGGAAGTTACTTGGACCACTTACAAAAGAAAAAGCTAATAGATATAGCAAATCTCGGCCATATAATAGAGCTATTTGGCAAGTTTGATGAGAATATCAAGGTCATTGAAGAAGAGCTGGATGTACAGATCATTGTGCGCCAAACTCAACTCCAGATCTTGGGCAAGGAGAAGGCTGTTGATACAGCCTATACCGTTCTTACCAAGCTTTTAGATAATGTAGAGGATGGCGGCAGTATAGATAAGGGAAAAGTAAGATACCTTATTGAACTGGTTAAAGAGGGAGAAGTTGATTATTTTGGAGAGTTTATAGGCAATGTCATATGCACAACCTATAAAGGCAAGCAAATAAAAAGCAAAACCCTGGGACAAAGCCGATATGTTAGGGCTATGAGAAAGAACGACATCGTATTTGGCATTGGTCCTGCAGGGACAGGTAAGACATATCTATCCATGGCTATGGCGGTTAATGCCTTTAAGAATAAAGAAATAAGCAGGATAATATTAACCCGTCCGGCCGTTGAGGCAGGAGAAAAGCTAGGATTTCTACCTGGGGATTTACAGAACAAGGTTGACCCTTATCTAAGGCCTCTTTATGATGCACTTCACGACTTGATGGGTCTGGAAACCTATACCAGACTTATTGAACGAGGTGTGATTGAAGTGGCGCCTCTGGCATATATGAGGGGTAGAACCCTAGACGATGCCTTTATAATATTGGACGAAGCCCAAAATACTACTTCTGAACAGATGAAAATGTTCTTGACCCGTCTAGGAATAGGATCCAAGGCAGTAATAAACGGGGATATAACGCAAATTGATTTACCATCTGGGGCAAAATCTGGATTGGTAGAAGCTATGCGGGTACTAAAAGGGATTAAAGGAATTGACTTTGTACATTTGACCCATAGAGATGTTGTTAGACATGAGCTTGTTATGTCTATAATTAGAGCCTATGACAGTTATCAGCAAAAAAAGTCTTCTACTAAGTAAGAGGAGAGATTATTGTGAAACAGGTTGTTATTAGAAAGGACAATCCTCCCCCCATAAATCAATTTATAAACTTTATCCAAAGTCCTAATTTTTTAGGAATAGTGTTGGCCATTATCAATTATGCCCTTATTTTTTTAGTCCTTATGACCTCCATATTACCTAATCAGTATTCCCTCAAGGTAGGGGATATTTTGCAGACCCCTATAAGTGCTAGTAGGGATGTGGAGGATACTGTAGCCACTGAAACCCTCAGGCAAGCAGCAAGAGATAGTGTATCCCAGATTTATCGATTTGATGAGCATATAACAGAGAGTGTTATTGTAGAAGTAGGGCAAATTTTTGAGCAGATAGATAATGCTAGACAACTAGCCCAAGATAAGTTTGAAGACTATAAGCAGGAACTGGAAAACCAATGGGAGAATCAGGAGAGCATTGATGAACAAGAGGAAACAGGTGAGACTAATGCTGAAATCACTGATACCGAGGAGATAGTCGAGCCAAGCCCTGATGAGATTTTGACAGAGCAATTTATTGGTGAAATAAAGCAAGATTTTCCTATCATGCTTTCCAATGACGAGATATTAACCTGCCTAAATGCTGACAAAACCGAATTAGATCAGTTAAGGGACCAACTACTAGATACCCTTAATAAACTATTGGATCTCCATATTAAACAGGATAATCTGCTGGAAGCTAAAAATACTTTGAGGGATGAAATAATGTCCCTGCCTGTATCCAACGAAACCAGGATACTAGGAACTACTATTGGCGTATCGGTTTTAAAACCCAACATGGTCTTGGATGGGGAGGCCACCCAAGCGGAGAAGGATAGGGCGGCCGACAATGTGGAACCGGTAATGTACAAAAAAGGTCAATATATTGTTCAGGCCGGACAGCCTATTACCCAACAGCAATATACTATGCTCCAGAAGTTAGGATTACTAAAAGAAGAGAAAGTAAACATATCCATTCTATTGGGCATAGGAATGGTAGTTTTTTTGATAGAGCTAGTGGTTATATTATATCTAATGGAATTTGAAAAGCGTGTAGTGGAAAGCCCATCACATATGCTAATGATAAGCCTGATAGTATGGGTGGTCTTAGGATTGTCATTAGCCACCAGTCAAATTAATCAATATCTTATTCCTACGGCATTGGGGGCAATGCTCTTAACTGTATTAGTAGGGCCTACAAGTGCTGGAATTATCAATATCGCCTTATCCATCATATTAGGATTAATGTTTGATAATCACTTAAATATTATGGTCATGACCATTACGGGAGGAATTGCAGGTATATATGTATGTAGCAAGACTCAACAGAGAAATGGCCTCATATGGTCGGGATTTATGGTCAGTTGTGTAAATCTTTTGAGCATATTTGGATTGGATATGATAACATCTGGTGGATGGTTTACGTCACTGAAGACATCGGTTTGGGGAATGGGAAGTGGACTCTTATCAGGGATCTTCTTGGTAGGAACACTGCCCATCTGGGAAAACCTATTCGGGGTAGTTACCCCAATAAAGTTAGTGGAGTTGGCCAATCCTAACCATCCCATTCTAAAGCGTTTACTTATGGAAGCACCAGGGACATATCATCACAGTGTTATCGTTGCCAATCTAGCAGAAAATGCTGCTGAAGCCATAGGGGCGGACGGACTTTTGGCTCGAGTGGGGGCTTATTATCATGACATTGGAAAGTTAAAGAGACCTCTTTATTTTAAGGAAAATCAGATTGCTACCGGAAACCCCCATGATAAACTAAGTCCTACCCTCAGCACCCATATTATAGTATCCCATGCTAAGGATGGGGTAGAACTGGCTAAAGAATATAAGGTACCCAAGGTGGTGCAGGATTTTATATTACAACATCATGGAACTACTGCTGTAGCCTATTTCTATCATAAGGCCAAAGAAATGGATACGGATGGCAGGGTTGAGATAGACGATTTTAGATATGGAGGACCCAAGCCCAAAAAGAAAGAGACTGCTATAGTTATGATGGCGGATACAGTGGAGGCCGCAGTGAGATCCATATCTGATCCTACACCTGGAAAGGTGGAAAGACTGATTCGTAAGCTAATAAAGGCCAAGCTGGAGGATAAACAATTAGACGATTGTCATTTGACACTTAAAGATCTGGATACTATTGCAAATGCCTTTACTGGTGTTATGACTGGGGTATTTCATGAAAGAATTGAGTATCCTAACATGGATGGAAAGGCTGCTCAAGAAGGTGGAAAAAAGCATGGGGATTAGTAGTAATATAATTGTAGAAATTGATAATAGGCAGGATAAAATAGAGATTACTCAAAATATAGAAAAAATTATCCTAGATTGCATTAACAGAGCTTTGGATTTGGAAGGCTTTAATTCCAAGTTGCTTATAAGTATAATCTTGGTGGATAATGATACCATAAGGGATATCAATTTACAGTATAGGGACATAGATAGAGTGACCGATGTACTTTCCTTTCCCATGCTGGATATAGAAGCGGGGCATAGGGATCTAGATCCTGATGATTTTGTAAGTGATATTGATCCAGAAAGTGGTGCCATAATTCTAGGTGATATAATACTAGCCTTGGAGAAGGCTAAAGAACAGGCTGAGGAGTATGGTCATAGCTTTCAAAGGGAGTTGGGGTTTTTAGTAGTCCATGGAGTTCTACATTTATTGGGTTATGACCATATGGAAGAAAGGGATAGAGAGCTAATGCGGTCTAGGGAAGAGATTATCCTAGAAGCTGTTAATTTGCATAGAAGCTAGAAATGCTCATGATAAAAGGATGCCATGGAGAGGTGGAAAGGGAGAATGAAGGACAGAAACATAGTGGACAGTTTCAATGATGCCATAGAGGGGCTAATAAAGGCCTTTAGATCAGAACGAAACATGAAGATCCACTTCTGTATCGCTCTCATTGTTTTAGCTGCGGCCATCTTCTTTAATTTATCGAGAATAGAAACCATACTGATATTTATCGCTATTACCTTTGTTATCATGGCTGAAATGATCAATACTGCGATTGAAAAAGTAGTAGATATGATTCATGAGGACTATCACCCTCTGGCGAAAATCGCCAAGAACGTAGCAGCTGGTGCTGTACTGGTATCCGCTATTAACGCAATGGTTGTGGGATATGTATTATTTTATGATAAGATAGATAGACTATCCCTATCCCTTATAAGCAGGATTAAAACTATGCCGGTGCACATTACAGCTGCTAGTTTATTAATAGTAACCATAGCCGTTATAATAATTAAAAACATAAATAAAAGAGGGACATTTTTAAGGGGTGGTATGCCTAGCGGGCATAGCGCATTGGCTTTTTCACTCTTTACCTGTATAACCTTGATCGCATCTAATGCATTGATATCTGGGCTTAGTATGCTGATAGCTCTAATGGTATTGCATAGCCGCTATGAGTCAGGTGTCCATACCATGTATGAGATGGTTATAGGAGCTATTTTGGGAATAATACTAACGGTATTGGCTTTTCAGATAGCGAAACTTTGAAAATTAGACCTAAAGGGAGCGGTGTAAATGTACGAGAAGCTGATAGATGAAGCTATGGAAGCGAAAGAAAATGCCTATGCTCCTTATTCAAAGTTTAGGGTAGGAGCAGCCTTGTTAGACAAGAATTATAAGGTTTATAGGGGATGCAACGTAGAGAATGTCAGCTATGGAGCTACCTGTTGCGCAGAAAGGGTTGCAATCTTTAAAGCTATATCACAAGGGGAAAGGGGTTTTCTTGCTATTGCTGTGGTTTCTGATTCTCAGGAGATGACCTTTCCTTGTGGCATATGTCGTCAAGTTATGCTAGAGTTTAAGATACCTAAAGTAATTGTAGGAAATGGTAATGGGGAATATAAAGAATTTACAATAGAGGATCTAATACCCCATGGATTTGACAAGATAAGTGGGGTGTAAATATTGGTCACCTAGATTAATTCCTTAATTATAAATGAAGATATATCAATAAAACAGATTGATGAAAGGTGATGAAATGGAGCAAAATTTTAAATCAGGTTTTGTAGCAGTTATTGGCAGATCCAATGTAGGAAAATCAACCCTCCTAAACACCATGATCGGTCAAAAGGTTGCCATTGTTTCGGACAAGCCCCAGACTACAAGGAACCGAATCCATTGTGTTCTCACAAGGGATCAATATCAAATAGTCTTTATCGATACGCCGGGCATACATAGGGCCAAGAACAGGTTGAGTGAATATATGGTAAAGACAGCCATTAGCACACTGGATGAGGTGGATGTTATTCTTTTGGTCGTGGATATAGCAGATGGTGTTGGAAGAGGGGATCAAAGGATTATGGAGCTCTTGCAGGATACTCATACTCCGGTGATAGTGGCCCTCAATAAAGCTGATAAACTGTCTGAAGAGGAATTAGAAGATCGCTTGAATAAATTTAAAGAAAATTTTGATTTCCATAAGCCTATGCCGGTATCAGCACTTGTGGGTACCAATTTAGACAGATTGGAAAGCAGTATTTTACAGCATCTAGAGGAAGGACCCAAATATTATCCCGACGATATGATTACCGATCAACCAGAACGAGTAATAATAGCTGAGCTTATTAGAGAAAAAGCCTTAGAACTTTTGAGACAAGAAATACCCCATGGAATTGGAGTGGAGATAGCCAGCATAGAGGAACGTGAAAATCAGAATTTGATGGACATTCATGCTACAATCTATGTGGAGAAGAAAAGTCATAAGGGGATAGTTATAGGAAAAAAAGGGCAAATGCTCAAGGAAATAGGTCAAAGAGCACGGCAGGATATAGAGAAATTGCTAGGCTGCAAGGTTTACCTTGAGTTATGGGTAAAAATTACCGAAGATTGGAGAAACAGTGTGAGAGTTTTAAGGGACCTAGGATACAATGAATAATTAAAAAAGAAATGTCGTAAATTGTTGCTTCCGGATTATTTTACATCGAATATAGCCGCGTCATGGTGGAAATGATAATAATGACTTATATTAAAAAGATACTTGGATATGGGTAAAAATAAGGGGAGGCATAGAAAATGGAAAAACTTGTATGGAACATTTTCGCAAAAACTGGGTCAATAACGAGTTATTTATTATATAAAGAGATTTATAATGATGGGGTGAGGGATGAGAATGAAAGAAATTACAAGGCATCTACCCACCCAAGGGGTGGTGCTACGCTACACTAACTTTAGAGAAGCCGATCGTATGATAACACTCCTATCACCTGAACTGGGTAAGATTTCTGTATTAGCTAGAGGATGCAGGAAACAAAAAAGTCGTTTTCTCTCTGCAACAGAATTATTTGCTTATGGAGACTATGTCTTATATCGAAAAGGCGATTTTCACATTATGACCCAGGCAAATGTACGGGATTCTTTCTATGAGATTCGCAACGATTTCAATAAGCTGGTCTATTCCAGCTATATATTGGATTTGACTGACGAGGTGGCAAGTCCGGGACAGGAAGATTACCACCTCTTTTATCTGCTACTTCAAATCCTATCATATCTATGTTATTCCGACTTATGTCCAAAGGATATCACTCATGTGTTTGAAGTGAAGTTGATGGCCCATTTAGGCTATCGACCGGTACTAGATAGCTGCATGAATTGCGGATCAAATTCTAAGTCATATCATTTTGATGTAAGGGAAGGAGGATTAATATGTGATGATTGTCATAATATGGTCAAAAGGGGATATACTATTCAAATGGGTACCATAAGGACAATAGAGCATATTTTGGATATGGATATAAAAAGACTGAATATCTTGAAGATTCCCGCACCAATAAAAGAGGAGTTAGATAGGATTCTAGAAGCCTATGTCGAAGAAAGGTTGGAAAAAAGACTTAAGACCCGACAATTTATGAAGAAAATATCCAGAGAAAGGGGTCCAAGCTAAAAAAAGAAGATTTATGTTGACCCAACTCGGAAAATTGTATAAGATAATATAGCACTTTAAGTTTATCAACAGATGGAAGTAGCATAAATCTACTTGCATACTAAATACATATTAAGGAGGAAGGATGTATGTCCAAGAAGTACGTATACCTTTTTAGCGAAGGTGACGCTAGCATGAGAAACTTGCTAGGTGGTAAAGGTGCAAACTTGGCAGAGATGACCAATTTAGGGTTACCTGTACCTCAAGGTTTTGTTGTTACCACCGAAGCATGTACCAAATACTATGAAGACGGTGGCACCATTTCGCCGGAAATCGTTGAACAGATTCACGATGCTATGGCAAAAGTTGAAAAAATTGCTGATAAAAAGTTTGGTGACTTAAATAACCCCTTTTTGGTTGCTGTAAGATCAGGAGCAAGGGCTTCCATGCCTGGCATGATGGATACAGTTCTAAACCTAGGCTTAAATGATGAAACAGTAGTAGGATTAGCCAAGCTTACAAACAATGAAAGATTTGCCTATGATAGCTACAGACGTTTTATCCAAATGTTTTCCGATGTTGTAATGGACATCGAAAAAACCCATTTTGATGAAATTATGGATGACATCAAAGTAAATAATGGGATAACTGAGGATTCTGAGTTGACCGCTGAGAACTTTAAGGAAATGGTCAAGCGATTTAAGGATTTCTACAAATCCACAAAGGGAGAGGAGTTCCCTCAAGATCCAAAGGATCAGCTGTTGGCATCTGTAGAGGCTGTATTCCGTTCCTGGAACAATCCAAGAGCCATCATATATAGAAGAATGAACGATATACCTGGCGACTGGGGAACCGCTGTAAACGTGCAGGCCATGGTCTTTGGAAACATGGGTGAAGATTGTGGTACTGGTGTTGCATTCACCAGAAATCCTGCTACAGGAGAGAATAAGCTTTATGGCGAGTATTTAATTGATGCTCAAGGTGAGGACGTTGTCGCCGGTATTCGAACACCAGAACCTATTGAGAAATTAAAAGAAGTTATGCCTGAGATTTATCAGGAGTTTGCTGACTATGCAGAAAAGCTAGAAAAACACTATAAAGACATGCAGGACCTGGAATTTACCATCGAAAAGGGGAAGCTATACTTGCTTCAAACTAGAAGTGGTAAGAGAACGGCTGCTGCGGCCCTAAAGGTTGCAGTTGATCTTGTAAGTGAAGGATTGATAACTAAAGAG
Source organism: Clostridiales bacterium (assembly GCA_012518075.1). Lineage (GTDB taxonomy): Bacteria > Bacillota > Clostridia > Caldicoprobacterales > UBA3941 > JAAYTG01. The sequence continues at coordinate 16,736 of JAAYTG010000039.1, forward strand.
GAAGCTTTACTACAAATCGATCCTAATCAGTTAGATGCACTACTGCATCCTAACTTTGAACCTGAAGCACTAAAGAAAGCTGA
>JAAYTG010000216.1 GCA_012518075.1 Clostridiales bacterium
CCTTCTTGAAATAAACATAGGGTAGATATAGAATTATCTATAGAAGGAATTTCGACGTTTAAACATTAAAGACAACCTTTAAAGACGAAGCATTCAAATTATTGGAGAGGGAGGAAAAGATGGGGGAATTACCTAATGCACCTGATAATCAAGATCTAATGAGAGCCGACGAGTATTATGGATCTATTGGATATTCCGCAGCAACAGGCGAGGAAACAATTAAAAAGTGGGATCCCTATTTCTCCAATATTAAATTCATTCTAATTTTTCTTGTGATACTAGGTCATTTAATGGAAAGATACATATACGTTAACAATGATTTGTATATTATATACACCGTTATTTACATGATACATATGCCATTGTTTGCTTTTATATCCGGCTATTTTTCTAAAAACAGTTATAGAAAGCTTAATCTGGTTTGGAAAATTGGTAGGCAGTATCTTGTGTTGCATTTGGGGTGGCTCTTGGTTAATTTTTTTCTGACAGGGGATATTGGAGATTGGCAAACCCCTTATTGGTATTTTTGGTACCTATTAAGCCTTTTTTGCTGGAAGTGGATGGGGATATTTATACTATCCATAAATAGACGTATACCGTCCAAAAAGGCTAGAATATTCAGACTGTTTGTTGCCATTACGACAATTCTAGTTGGTTGCTTTTCTTGGCTTTGTCATGCTTGCCTTGACACCCAGCAAGCAATTTGGGTTTAGTAAACTTACTGCAGATACCTTCCCAGTGTATATAGCCCATGGTCTTTTAATGCCGGCAAATGTTTTTGCCCCAGCCAGCACTTTAGGAGCCCTATTCTACTTCGCAGCACTCAGCGTAGGGTTTATCTATCTGGTGTATTGGATTGTGGGTTGGGGTGGTAACCATAAACTGAATCTTCATCTTCGATAATTCACTGTCTTCCTAGCCTTTACCCACTAATTATTAGCGTATCATAACTCCTGCTCGTGAAATCTATATGGGTAGAAATATTTTATAAAGATACTGCAAGTTAAATAATGCAAGAGAAGCGCTAATTTATCACTTATTTGATATACTTAAAATATCTAACACCATTATCAGAAAGTGTGACTGTAAAGGCCAACTTTTGGTCAGGTGTAAACTTAATATAACTACCTTCATATTCACCAAAATCAAACCCAAGTTTAATGTTCTCTGGATACCCGTATAAATAGCATGTTACCTCATTATCCTTAACAAATATAATTTGGATCATCCCTTCATCTACTGTTTCATTTATATTGTCCCACTTATATCCTATGACTTCGTATATTTTCTCCTTTGACGTATAAGGCGCAAAGCTATAAAATGTATCCCATTCAAAGGGTATCCATTGTGACAAATCATTAATAACTGTATTGCCACTTATAGTATTAAATGAGTCTACAAATATCTCGGCATTAATATCCCATCTATCTTTTTCAAATAAATTAACAGTAATTAATGTCCCGATAATCACAACAATTATAATCCTAAGAATCCTTAAGATTGCATTCCCCTTTTTCATAAAAACCTCTCTTCTAACCTAACACGAAGTTTCTTGTCCTCGAAGCCTAGATCCTGCTTCCAATGGCTCAACTTAAAGGTTGGAATTGTTGTAGTTAAACTCTGTGCCCGCCACTTTACCGGCTTTTTGTTGATCCATTTTGTAAAAAATATTACTTTATTACACGGCATTCTGTCCTCATAGACATAAAAATCATCCTCAAAATTATAATAATTATATAGTCCGGAAGTGTGTGCCAATAAATCATGAACAGTTATACCGGATGGTAAGAGAAGGCCCAGTAGTTTATCTCGGAGTCAATATAGGTCATTATTTTTTCTTGAATATCCCCCATACAAAACCTTCCTATTACATAAATAATCCTATTATGGCGACCCCTTGTTCCGAAATTGACATGGAGGTCAACTCCTTTATAATCTCTCAATTACGCTATTTATTAAAGAATGTGGCATAACTTCATTAAGAATAGATGTAATAATTAATGTTATAGCACCTAAAAGAATGTACAAATTACTAAATATAAATCCTATTTTTTTCAACTTGGTTTACCTCCAATAATATAAATTATTTCATA
>JAAYTG010000217.1 GCA_012518075.1 Clostridiales bacterium
ACATATCATCTAAGGTAAAAACTTTATAATCGCTTAAATATGTATAAAGTGTTTGAAAGATATGTATGTATTTGTCAATCGAAAAGTCCCCCATATTCTAATCGAAAAGTTCCCCACCAGTGGTTAAAAAAATATACATTTAGTCCTGTTCCTCAAGCCACCTTTTAGTCTCCTTCAAACGATAAGAGTTCCCATTCATGTTAACGATGTATGACTTGTGTGTAAGCCTATCAATCATGGCGGCAGTCATTACGGGGTCTTTGAATATTTCCTCCCACCTCTCAAATGAAAGATTAGTAGTGACAATGGTTGATTTACGGCCAGCCCGTAGGGATAAATGGGTAAATAGAAGTTCCGAACCTTCCCTATCAAAGGAAATGTAACCCAACTCGTCTGCAATAACAAGGTCATACTTTTCAAACTTGTTTTCAAAGGCTCTTAACACCCTAGCAGAGCGCGATTCCTTAAGCTGGTTAACCAATAGTGGAACTGTGGTAAATAACACCTTGTATCCTTCCATACAGGCTTTAATTCCAAGCCCTATGGCAATGTGGGTTTTGCCGGTACCGGCATTACCCGCCAGGATGACATTTTGTCCTGTCTTGATAAATTCCAGGGAACTGAGCGTTTTTAATTTTCTCCTTGCGTCCTCTGGCAGCTCCATAACTACCAGGTCCTCGAGATGTTTTTTCATGGGGAAATTGGCTAGGCGAATTCTGTTTTTCTTCCCATTTTCCCGTCTCAAATCCCGTTCCCTTTGGAGCAGATAATATAGAAACTCCTCATAAGTATAATTCTTTAAATTGGCCTCCCGCACATCCTCCTCAAAGTTACGCCTCATAGCCGGCAACCTTAACTCCTTGCAATAATCCCCGATATATCCCTTTAGCTCCTGTTTTGTAATCAAAGCACCTGTACCCCCTCATCAAATTCGCTACCGCCGTTATTGTTTAACAACTGGCCATAAGCCATAAGAATATCCCTTGAAAGGGTCAGTGTATTGTCTTTGGTGACGGGGGTGGGTATGTCATCATTACGTTTGCAAAGAGAAATGACCTTTTCTGTTGACAGGTGAATGGGGGATACTACTTGCAATCTCTCGATGGCTGACTGCACCTTGGGCCAACCCTCTTCCCCTATCAATTCCAAAAGCCCTATGAATTCCTTTTCCTTTCCGGTATAATACTCTTGATAGATCTTTTTAAGTTCCGGTGCCGCTTGCTTAAGGGCTAGGCTCCCAGCAAGGGCACCGGGCTTTCTTTTCAAGGTCCTTGTATAGTGAGCGATCTGAATGCTCCATTTACCAGGACCATATTTGCGTTTATGAACAGCTACCTTTTGGTTTTTATGGTAACAACAGATATGGCTGGTGTAGATTTTAACAAGGAGGAATTCACCCACATATATATCGGGTACAGAATAATGGCAGGTATCAATACATATGGTGGAATACTTGTCCACCCTTTGCTCAGCAATCCTTGCTGTGTCATACCTAGGCAGGTGGGGCAACAGGTAGGGTTGTTCTTCCTTTAGAATATCCAGCGGGCTTTTACCGCTATCCTCCTTGCGTAATAGGTTTAGTTGATTACATATTGTTTCAAGGTATTCTTGTGCTTCCTCGAGGGTCTTAAACTCATCCCTAAAGCTAAAGGCCTTTCTTCTTATGTACTCCACGCTTCTTTCAACGTGCCCCTTTTCCCAACCAGCCCGGGCATTACAAAACCTGTAGTTAAAGCCGTAATACAAGGATAATTTCAGCAGTGCCTCAGTGGGTTCCTTCTCAGATGGACCCACAAACTTTTTCACCACTACCTTGGTATTGTCATAAACCATTAGGTTATATGCCCCTTTGATCTCTTCGAAAAAAGATGCATGGGATTCAAGGAAGCTCTCCGTCTTTTGGTTGTAAAAAAGTCTAGCATAACGGTAATTCCCTTTGGCACTTGTAAACACGGCTAGCTGCAGGGTCCTATTGTGGTTGCCAAGGGTGAGCTTTACTTCACCCCAATCGAATTCGCATACTTGGCCCAGGGTGTAATATTGCTTAATGAAGGCCTCCCTGTGCCTTTTTTCCATATCCCTGATGGTATTGCAGACGGTGGAGTAGCTAATTTCAAATCCTTCCCCAAGCAGGGCTGCATGGATGTCAATTTTCTTTTTTTGCTGTTTGGCCCGGCCCACAGCCCGTTTAGCCTCATTCTCTTTTAAATAATGTGCAATCCTATCGATAATTTCCGGTGATAGCTTCGTTTTTTTACGGTTACTGCTATCATAGGTGGGCTTTTCAACTATGCTTTGGATCAATTCTCCTTCTGATGTAACTCCGTCTTTAAATAGTGCTTTCTTCTTTTCTTCATACTCCTTAATGTATTTTCTGATGGTTTTGCGGCTGATCCCCGTTTCCCTTTGAATAGACCTTTGTGATTGGCCGTCGTGGTAGTGCTTTAAAATTATCTTTTGTTTGTCAAGCAGTGTGATCATCTCCCCACTCCCCCATGTAACTGATTCGCTACATGGGAGATTCTAATTCATAGTGGGGGAGTTTTCAATTATTATGGTGGGGTACTTTTAGGTTAGCATAAACATTTAATGTATCCAAATATTTCTGGTAATCCTCATCATCCTCAAATATGATTTGACGGTTAATACCCCTTAACATCACGTGATAGACCCCAGTGCTGCTTTTCTCCCTTGGTGCCCTCGGCATTTTCT
>JAAYTG010000007.1 GCA_012518075.1 Clostridiales bacterium
TACTTATATAGTTATAACTATATAAGTATAATGAGCTTTTGGTCAGTGATAGAATAATTGTTACATAACAGCTATTAATACAGTATTACTGGAATCCAAGTTAATAAGCCTATTGCCATTTCCTATTATTATAATATGAAGTCCTTGAAAAATATAGGCCAAAATGGGAAAAACCGGTTCTAAACCGGCTTTTCCACTAAAGTTATGTTAAATATCATCTCTTGGCCGTCCCTTATAACCTTAATATCCATATTCTGTCCCACTCTGTAGGAATAAACAGCCTTTCTTAGATCCAGCATCTTATTTATCTTTTGATCACCTATCATGGTTATAATATCATCTATCCTAATACCGGCCAGATAGGCAGGAGCTCTCCTGTCAAGTTCAACCACATATACACCTTCTTCCACACGGTGGTCCTTATTATAGTAGGATGCCATCTCCCTATCAAAGCCCACAACTCCTAAGTAGGGAGTAATAAAACTACCCTCATCTACAAAGTGCTGTATTACAGGCTTGGCCACATCTATGGGTATAGCAAAACCGATACCCTCGGCGCTGCTTACCTTGACAGTGTTAATACCTATTACCTCTCCCCTTATATTTACCAGTGGCCCGCCACTGTTGCCTGGATTTATGGATGCATCAGTTTGAATAAGATCCTCCATGAAGTTTTCACCCAGATTGGTAGAAACTCTAACAGTCCTATTTAAAGCGCTAATTATTCCCGATGTTACCGTATGCTGAAACTGTAGACCCAGGGGAGTGCCCACAGCAATGGCCCTTTCTCCCACCGCCAGACTCTCACTACTTCCTAGGTGAGCAGCTGGAAGATTGGCGGCATCTACCTTAACTATAGCTAGATCCAGGGTAGGATCGGTCCATAGGGTTGTCCCCTCTAGCTCGTCCCCATTTCTAAATATAACGCTAATGCTACTGGGATCCCCTCCGGCCACATGGTCATTAGTCAGAATATAGCCATCAGGATGAACTACTACCCCTGATCCTACACCTTGAATAGTCTCGGGTTGACTCCACATGGATTCCCTAGTAATCTCCGTAGTGGATATCCCTACCACCGTAGGAATAATACTATGGGCTACCCCCACTATGGGGTCGCCCGTTGATAGCCTTTCCTGACTTTGGTCTTCCTCTGTCCCCAGTTGAGATTGAAATCTTACCTCCGGTGTCTGATTTTCCTGGGGGCTATAAGGTCTCTTTTGTGTACAAGCTATAATGCTAAACAGTATGGCCAGATTCACCAATAAAATAAGTATTATATAGCAAATCCTCTTCATGGTTGGACATATTCACTCCCTCAAGTCCTGGACATATGGTTGTAGAGCCCAAGCCATTGATTGGATCATGATTGGAGCATAGGCTTTAGCCTATCTGATAAAAATTGCTGACCTTGTCCCTATAGGTCATCCCTACCACAATATCTTTTCCATCCCTTATTCCGTTTTCTTCTAACACTTCAGTAACGGTCTCATAGGCTAACTGGGGGATATTATTTTTCTCACTTAGATGAGCGAGGAGTACATGAGTCAGCTTTCCTTTTATCATCTTGACCAAGGCCAAGCCGGCATCCTCATTGGATAGATGCCCTTTTCTTCCCATAATACGCTTTTTTAAATAGGGAGGGTAGGATCCTCCCCTTAACATTTCCAGATCATGATTGGCCTCTAAAACCACCAAATCAGAGTCCATGACGGTATTTATGATTCTGGAATTAGTATGCCCTAAATCCGTTACTATACTAATCTTTTTGCCCTTATTAAAGAAGCAAAAACCTACCGGTGCCACAGCATCATGAGGTATGTCAAAAGGTTGTATATTAATATCCTTTATATAAAAATCCATATCATTCTCAAAGACCCTTATATTCCTACTTTTAATGCTGCCAATTTTATCTTTCATAGCTTCCCAAGTTTCTACATTGGCATATATAGGAATGTCATGTCTTCTTGATAGAATGCCAGCGCCTCTTATATGATCATCATGCTCATGGGTAATTAAAATGCCATTTAGCATGGAGGCATCCAAATCTACTTCCTTTAAAGATTTTTCGATAGTGATTCCAGAAAGACCGGCATCTATTAGAATATGGGTTTTGTCTGTGCCAATATAACTGGAGTTTCCGCTGCTCCCACTAAATAGGGAACAGAATTTAAAGCTCATGCAATAACCTCCCATGGAGTTCAAGATACTTTTAAATCTCCATGCTATTATATTATGCTTGCTTCTCAAAAAGCAAGTTCAACTATACACATAATCAGCAAGATGTGATAAAAGATAAATTATCTTCTAGTTCTTTAGCTTTGGATCCAAGATATCCCTCAAAGCATCCCCGAAAAGATTTACTCCTAATACCAGTAAAGCCATTACCAGGCCTGGAAAGAAGAATATCCACGGCGCTTCTAGAATAAGTGAAGCCTGACCAACCCGTTAAAGCCAGTGCAAGTATTAGGTTTGTTAGACTGGGTCCTAGTGCAGCCACAAAAGCAATTGCTAGAAGAGTCACAGGAAAGGACCATATTATATCCGTAAGCCCTGTATTATATAATCCACTACCCCGCCGAAGTATCCTGCTATTGCTCCTAAGGTCACTCCTATTATCATGGAGATCCCTATAGCAAGTAAATTGACCTTTAGTGAAACTCGGGCCCCATATATTATCCTGCTGAATATATCCCGACCATGCTCATCGGTGCCAAAGGGATTCCGCAAGCTGGGCGCTTGGAGCATGTTGGGTAAAATCCATTTCATCGTATGAATAAGGTGCAATATAGGGCGCTAATATTGCCATTAATATAAATATAAGTATAACTATACCCCCAAATACCGCTGCCTTATTTGATAAAAAGGATCCAAAAACTGTTAATTTCCTATTATCATACCTTTCCTGCCTATAATCCTCCAGCTCTTTTTCTACTTTTTTATACCTATCCTGACTTCCCATAGCTGAGTATGGTTTAACCAATACATGACTAGCAAAATATCCATCCATTACTTGGCAGGACTCGGCAAGACCCGGTTTATAGCTATAGTCATAGTCTCAGGTAATAAGCCTATCATATATAGATAAGGGCATCAGAGTACACCCCGGTCTTAAAATGATCCAAAGTTTCTACATCCTTATCATA
>JAAYTG010000040.1 GCA_012518075.1 Clostridiales bacterium
GCTTCCTTCAAGGGGGGGATCTCCTCATCTTTAAAGGTAGATAGTACATAGTCCTTTAAGTCCCAGCCTTCAGGCGGCCTTCCTATACCTAGGCGGACCCTGGGGAAATCCTGGCTATTTAGCTGATATATAATGGATTTCATACCGTTATGGGTGCCGGCACTTCCGGAAGGACGTATCCGAACCACTCCTACATCTAAATCTATGTCATCGTATATGATAATAATCCTAGAATCTTTAACCTTGTACCAATTCCGAAGGTCTAAAATACTTTCGCCGCTGAGATTCATATAGGTCTGGGGCTTGGCTAGGAGGATCTTCTCTCCCTGGTAGAAGCCTTCCCCTATAAGGGCCTTATGCTTAGCTTTTTTTACCTCTATACCTAACTTGTCTGCTAGCATATCAAGGGCAATAAAGCCTATGTTGTGGCGGCTATTAGCATACCTTAAACCTGGGTTACCTAGGCCCGCAATAATATACACCTTTATCACCTATTCAAATAAAATACTTACCGGTAGATCCTCGTATATCCTATCGATAGCCTCTGCAAATATGGGAGCAACGGATAGGATTCGGATCTTATCAATCTGCTTTTCAGGAGGTTGGGGTATGGTATCGGTAATTACCAATTCCTTTATGGGAGAATTCTGTATTCTCTCAATAGCCGGTCCTGATAGAACACCATGAGTAGCACAAGCATAAACCTCCTTAGCCCCCTTCTCTATAAGGGCTTCGGCCCCTTGAAGCAAAGTACCGGCAGTATCAATCATATCATCAACCAAGAGTACCTTCTTGCCCTCTATATCTCCGATAATGTTCATAACTTTAGCCACATTGGCACGAGGCCTACGCTTGTCCACTATAGCTATAGGGGCATTGAGACGATTGGCAATATTTCTGGCCCGAGTAACGCTTCCAATGTCCGGTGAAACTATAACCAGATCTTCATCCTCAAATCCCCGCTCCAAATAATGCTTGGCCAGTATAGGCACGCCAAGTAGATGGTCTAAGGGTATGGAAAAGAAACCCTGGATCTGTGGTGCGTGTAAGTCCATGGTCAGTACCCTGTCCGCTCCTGCAGTGGTGATAAGATCAGCTATGAGCTTGGCGGTAATGGGGTCCCTGGCTTTAGCCTTTCGATCCTGCCTGGCATAGCCATAGTAGGGCATAACTGCCGTAATTCTCCCGGCTGATGCCCTCCTAAAGGCATCTATCATAATTAGCATCTCCATCAAGTTGTCGTTTCCGGGAGAACAAGTGGATTGGACTACAAATACATCGGATCCCCTTACGGTTTCATGAATATTTACACTTATTTCACCATCGCTAAAGGTGGTTACCTCTGAATGTCCCATTGGAATACCCACATGCTCTGCAATCTCCCTTGCAAGTTTGGGATTTGAGTTTCCTGCAAATATTTTTATACTTGTACCGTGGGTTATCATTAATTTTCCTCCATTTCCTTCTCATGCTTTTTTACCCAATTTTCTTTGTTAATCTGACGTGCTCTGGCAATACCTAGTGCATTATTAGGAACATCGTCGGTTATGGTGGATCCTGCTGCTATATAGGAATTACTTTTTATGGTTACCGGTGAAATTAAATTGGTATTGCAGCCTATAAAAGCATTGTCTTCAACGATGGTTCTATGCTTCTTTTTGCCATCATAGTTGACAAAGACGACACCACAGCCTATATTTACATTTTTACCTACTTCGCCATTCCCTACATAGGTTAGGTGGGAAACCTTACTTCCCTCACCAATCTGGGCATTTTTAACTTCTACAAAGTCACCGATTCTTACCTTATTGCCTATGACACTGCCAGGCCGAATATAGGCAAAGGGGCCTACGGTAGTTTGATCTCCAATCTGACTTTCCAGTATAACCGAGTTTTGGATCTGGGTCTTAGCCCCTATATTCGAATCCAAGATGCGGCTATTGGGATAGAGGATGCTGCCCTCACCTATGCTGGTACGTCCTTCCAAAACATTGCCGGGATAGATAACTACATCCCTTTCTATTTTTACATAGGGGCCTATGTAGGTATTATCGGGATCTATTATGGTAACCCCATTTTCAAGATGACCATGGTTTATCCGCCGGTTCATTATCTTTTGAACCTGGGCCAGTTGAACCCGAGTGTTTATTCCCATGATTTGGCTGGAATCGTATAGGCTATAAACCCCTATCCTCTTCTTTTGCCTCTTTAAAATTCCCAGTACATCGGTCAAGTAGTATTCCCCTTGGGCATTGTTATTGTCTAGCTTACTAAGACCTTTAAGGAGAGATGGAATGCTAAAGCAGTAGATGGATGCATTTATCTCCTTGATTAGCCTTTCCTCGTCTGTCGCATCACGGTGTTCAACAATGCGCTCAAAATCCCCGGATGTATTCCGAACAATTCTACCATAGCCATCAGCATTTTCAAATATTGCAGATAGGGCAACTGCATCGTAATCTCCCTTTTGGCAATAATCTACCAAGCCTTGCAGGGTTTCCGATTTAATCAAAGGTATGTCTCCAGCTAGGACTAGTGCATATCCTGTTCGATTCTCCAGATAGTTTTTGGCCATCATCACCGCATGGCCGGTCCCCAGCCGCTCATGCTGGTAGGCATATTTTATATCAGCGCCTAGATACTCTTCAACTTCCTCAGCCCCATTGCCCAATATAACTACTGGCTCACAGTTGGAAACACCTGTAGCCGAGCTTACTACGTATTCAATGATAGGGTATCCACAAATTTTATGCATAACTTTAGGCAGGAAAGAGTTCATTCTTGTACCATCCCCCGCTGCCATTATAATTGCGATTATTTTGTTTTCCATTCAAATTCTCCTTTTTAAGCTTTTGAAAGAATCTTCCTTGTCTATTATATGCTAACCTCCCGGTATATTTCAATCCATAATTGCTAATACAAAATAGGCTTCAAAGGAGAATTTTCTCCTTTGAAGCCTACTCATCAAGAATTAATTCGTACTGTTCTAAAATTACCCCTTGGAGCCTGCCCCTCATATCGGAGTTGATAGGGTGGGCAATGTCTCGATACTCCCCATCAGGAGTTTTTCGACTAGGCATGGCAATAAACAATCCATTCTGACCTTCTATTACCTTGATGTCGTGAACTACAAAATCATTGTCAAAGGTCACGGAAGCAACCGCCTTCATCTTGCCGTCACCACCGACTTTTCTTACCCTTACATCTGTGATATCCAATCCAAGCTCACCACCTTCCAGTCGTTAACAATGGTAGATAGTATATATATTCGCCAAAAAAATCCATAGTCCTTCTTAAAATGAAAAAAAAGCGAAATCTTTCTCTATTATTAACTTTTCAACCAAGAAGATGGTTCAACCAGAATCCTGCGCTGGGTTTCATCTACCTCTTTAAGTAGCATAAGGGATTTATAATCCTCTACTAATTTTTGCTTGGGATCGGCTGTAGAGATTATTACTCCCACACCTGCAATCTCTGCTTCAAACTCATGAAGGAGCTCCATAAGACCTTTAGCTGTTCCCCCGCCCTTCATAAAGTCATCAACAATAAGCCCTCTTTGTCCTTTCTGCACCGATCTTTTGACCAGGGACATGGTTTGGATCCGCTTGGAAGAAGCTGATACATAATTGATGGATACAGTGGAACCTTCAGTTACCTTGCTTTCCCTTCTAGCCACTACAACAGGACAGTTGAGAGCTCTGGCCGTCATAAGGGCTATGGGTATACCTTTGGTTTCGACGGTTATAACAAAATCCGGCTGGGTATGGTAAAATTGGGTGGCCAGCATCTCTCCAAACTGCTGTACTACATCTGGCATGAACAGAATATCGGTCATGTACAAGAAGCCCCCAGGAAGTATCCTGTCAGCTTCGGAAAGCTTGTTGCAAATATCTTCAATGAAAATGGTGTTCTTTTTAAATAAGGCAGGAATAAACCTAACGCCTCCTGCGGCGCCTACTACGGTCTCAATATCGCCTAATTCAAATCTATTAAGAAGTTTCCTCATTATTACGATATCTTCACTTATAGTGGATTTTGCCGTGTTAAATTTCTCGCTAAAATGGTTTAGGGTAAATATACGGTTTGGGTGATTACATAAAATACTTACCATTATGCCAATCCGTTCATTTCTCCTGACCTTTTCCATCCAATCACTCCTTTACAAAAAGACTAAAAATAGGATGCTAAATGCTTTGATTATATTATATCCAATTATAACACAGTTTTTGTAATATCCGAATGTTTTTTTGAATTTCGGATATTATATTCAGCTATCTTTCCTGGTCCAAATATTTTATAATATATAAGTCCGGTCTTTTTGGCAGTAAGATGTGAAGATATGCCTATTTTCCATCTTTTTCCAAGTCAAAGCTTGGGCTTCTAAATTGTATACTTTGATTACTTTTTGTTGTATAATATGCAGATAACTATTGGGCTAAAATCCTTATGCTAGTTAACCCTATAATCATAATGTCTATTGAGCCTTCTCTTCATCACTTATTTGAAAAAAACTAAGGCTTATGACCTTTGAAAAGCCTATCGCTTCCAAAGGGTTGTCCTACCGGGCGTTCACTCATCAATAGAACATTATATTCGTATAACGATAACTGTTGAACTGGCATAAGACCTTAATTTACTATGAAAGGGATGAAATAATATAATGAAGAGAATTTTAGGCTGCCTAAGAAGGGCAGTAGAAGATTTTAATATGATAAATGAAGGAGATAGAATTGCCGTTGGTGTTTCCGGTGGCAAGGATAGTCTAGTCCTACTAAAGGCTTTGAGGCTGTATCAATATATGTCTCCTGTAAAATATGAGCTTGAAGCCATCACTTTGGATATGGGCTTTGAGGATGCTGATTGGTCTGGGGTAAAAGACTTCTGCCAGGACTTGGGTGTACCCTACACAATTAAGAAGACCCAGATAAGTACCATAGTATTCGATATCAAGAAGGAGAAGAATCCCTGTTCTCTCTGTGCCAACCTTCGACGAGGAGCCCTTCACAACCAGGCTTTGGAGCTTGGCTGCAAAAAAGTAGCCCTAGGCCATCATAGGGAGGACGTTATCGAAACCCTTTTTCTCAGCATGTTCTATGAAAGCCGACTAAACACTTTCTCCCCTGTCACCTATTTGGACAGGAAGGATATAACCCTTATCAGACCCCTTATATATGCCCCTGAGCCTGAAATTAAAAAGGCGGTACAAGTCCACAATATCCCGGTGGTATTTAATCCCTGTCCGGCAAATGGTGAGACCAAGAGGCAGTATATAAAAAATCTGCTCCAGGACATATCAGGTGATATTCCTAATGTCCAAGAACAGATTCTAGGTGCTCTCAAAAAAACTCATGTACGAAATTTATGGAATGTCTAACGGGCGTCCCCCAAAGCAAATAAAATGCTGCCTTCAGCTGCCACTTCATTGTCAACCAAGGCTCTACCCCTACCCTTGCCTATAGATCCCCTTATCCTGGTGATCTCTACTTCAAGGCGGAGCTGGTCTCCTGGCACTACTTGCCGTCTAAAGCGCATATCATCAATACCTGCAAGGAAGGCTAATTTGCCCTGGTTCTCTGGCATGCCCAGTACTATAACCCCTCCTAGCTGAGCCATGGCTTCTACAATCAAGACACCTGGCATAATAGGTGTTCCAGGAAAATGTCCCTGAAAAAAGGGCTCATTGATAGTAACATTCTTTATACCCACTCCCTTTTTACCCGGTTCCAGTTCTAGAACCCTATCAACTAATAGGAATGGATATCGGTGAGGGAGTTTCTCCATTACCTGCCTAATTTCCATTATATCCATCTGTATTTATCCTCTCAATCTACCTTATCAATCTACCCACTGAATCTAATATCCCAGTCTAGCCTCTCAGGTTATTAGCCTGTTTTTCCATTTCATCAGCGGTATGGACCACTCGAGAGTTTATTTGGTAAGCCCTCTGGGCCATAATAAGATCTGTCATCTCTTGTGACAAGTCTACATTGGAATGTTCCAAATAACCTTGAATCACCCTAGTATCCAAAGCCTGTATAGGCTGTCCACTGTCTTCGGTTGCAATAAAATATGAAGCTCTTAGGGATTGGAGGCTACCAGGATCTGCAAAACGGTAAATTCCTAAAGTTCCTTGATAAAGATTATTTCCATCTTGATTTAAGTATATGCTGCCATCTTGATTTATAAGTAAATCCTCTTCCTGGATATGGCCATTAAAGACAAAAGGCTGACCGTATTGGTCAAGTAAAGGGTATCCTTCCCTATTATCTAGCCTAGTTTGACCATTTGGCAGATAAGATAGCTTAAATGTTCCATCCCGGGTATAGAGCTCTTCTCCGTCTTCCGTAGCTATAGTAAAGAATCCAGATCCTTCCAAGGCAAGATCCAGACTATTATTGGTCTGCTGTAGGCCCCCCTGTCTAAAGTCTCTTTGGATAGAACCTACTCTCACCCCATTGCCTACCAAGGGGCTGGGCTCAGCCTCAGCCGGTCTAAGCTCCATAACATCATAGAGGGCTTCCTTAAAGTCTGGTCTTGACCTCTTATATCCAAAAGTTGACACGTTAGCTATATTATTGCCTAGAGTATCCATCTTATACTGTTGTACTCTCATGCCCGAAGTGGCAGTATATAATGATCTAATCATTTGTATCCTCCTATACGCTTCCTACTTCGTTTACAGCCTTTGATAGGGTTTGATCCATCATTTGAAGTATCCTTTGATTGGCTTCGTAGTTTCGAGCTACTACTATCATGTGGCTGACTTCTTCCAGAAGCTCTACATTGGAACCTTCTGCATATCCTTGAAAGACCTGGCCTTCAAATTCCAAGACAGGATTAGCTCCAGCATTGTCGTTTGCAAAGAGATTGTCTCCTACCTTCTCTAGGAGATTAGCATCTTCAAAGTTGACCAGTTGAAGACGGTTTATAAAGGTATCCCACTGCCATACATTGCCCTCATGATCTATCTCAAAGCCATCTGTACCTACCTCTATAGGTCCATATTCCCCCGCAACTATATGTCCTTCCATGGTTACCAATATGCCTTCATCATTGACCTTAAAGGTCCCGTCCCGGGTATAAAGCTCTTGACCATCTCTCAAAATAGTGAAAAACCCATCACCTTGAAGGGCTATATCAGTGTATATGCCGGTCTCCTGCATGGGGCCATCTTGAAAAAAGGTTGTCACCCTCTCCCCATAGACTCCATGGTTGAGGGGGCCTAAAGCCCTTTGATTCTCGCCTTTATTCATCCGCAGCAAAAGTTCATCCCTAAAAGAATGGCTGACTATCTCATCCTTCTTATAACCCCTTGTATTGGTATTGGATACATTATTGGCTATGGTATCCATCTTATTTCTTTGATGAATCATTCCTGTGGCTGCGGTATATAAGCCTCTTATCATTTTTTTGCACCTCTTCGGAAAGTGTTTATATTCCTGTCTTTCAATACTTGTACGTGTTTATCCATATTGGTCCACTATAGGAATTACCCCTCTACTAACTGAAAATTATCCCTCTATGAACATCTATAAATACTAGAACTGCTTTCTAATCAAGATTCCGCAAAGTTTCTTTATTCTTTAGCAGCCATTATGGGCATAAGGTCAACTAGCCATTGGATACATTGAAGGTCAATGGCTAAGACTTTCCCTTCTATAGTCGAATACTGATGTCTGGGCATATATATCTATATGCTCCAGAGCCTTACCCGTTCCTATTGCAACGCAGGATAGGGGATCCTGGGCTATATTGATTCGGATCTTGAGGGTATCCTCTAAAAGCTTGTCCAATCCATAGAGCAAAGATCCGCCACCAGTCATTATTATGCCATTTTCGCTGATATCTGATGACAGTTCAGGTGGCGTCTTCTCTAGAACAGAATGAATTGAATAGGCTATGGTTTCCAAAGGTTCCTCTAAGGCTTCAGCCATCTCCTGGGAGCTAACGGAAATGGTCTTTGGTAATCCTGAAATAAGATTTCTCCCCGTCACTTCCATAATCACTTCTTCTTTTCGAGGGTAAGCTGAACCTATTTTTATTTTCATTTTCTCAGCTGTACTGTCCCCTATCAGTAAATTATATCGTTTACGCATGTAGCGAATGATTGATTCGTCAAACATATCTCCGGCCACTTTAATGGAATCAGTAACTACAGCACCCCCTAGAGATATGACCGCGATATCGGTGGTGCCTCCCCCAATATCTACTACCATGTTTCCATAGGGTTTGCTAATATCAATACCTGCCCCAATGGCAGCTGCAATGGGCTCCTCTATAAGATAGGTCCGCCTGGCTCCTGCATCGTAGGATGCATCTATAACAGCCCTTTTTTCAACCTCAGTTACACCACTAGGTACACAAACCACTACACGGGGTTTACGTCCTAGACGCCTGGGTATGGCTTTTTTGAAGAAATACCTAAGCATATTTTCAGTAAGCTCATAATCTGAAATGACACCATCTTGAAGGGGTCTAAGGGCTACAATATTGCCCGGGGTTCTTCCCAGCATTTGACTGGCCTCTGACCCTACAGCAAGGATTTTGCCGCCCTTAATATCGATAGCCACAACGGACGGCTCTCTAAGTACGACACCCTTGCCTTTCATGTATATCAAAACACTTGAAGTTCCTAAATCTATACCGATGTCTCTGCTCCCAAACACAATTATCGGTCCTTTCTTTTGCTTATTATGCTTATCTAGGAATTAATGTTTTTATCCAAACATTACCTCTAAATTATACTTATTCTATGTTTTCTGGCAAAATCCTCTTTTATTATGAAAATTTCTTCTTTGATCTTTTAATTATATGTTAAGTCGTTTTTCTTTTTG
This sequence comes from Clostridiales bacterium, assembly GCA_012518075.1. Classification (GTDB taxonomy): domain Bacteria; phylum Bacillota; class Clostridia; order Caldicoprobacterales; family UBA3941; genus JAAYTG01. Next base: position 8,835 of record JAAYTG010000040.1, read on the forward strand.
TCAATCTCCTTGATTTTGAGATTTATATTTGATTTTCGTGGCTCTTCCACCTCGGATATGGCGCTCGGCTTTGTTTTGTTCTAAAACCTTTTTGACCTCTACCCAGAGAGTAGGATTTATCTTGGCAAGCCTTTCGGATACATCCTTGTGTACCGTA
>JAAYTG010000041.1 GCA_012518075.1 Clostridiales bacterium
AGGCCAGGGGTTCGAGTCCCCTTATTGGCTCCAAGTACTCCTACGGGGTGTGGCGCAGCTTGGTAGCGCGTCTCGTTCGGGACGAGAAGGGCGCAGGTTCAAATCCTGTCACCCCGACCAGAAAGACTGTCGATTTTTGTAGACAGTCTTTTTATGTTATAATGGAAATAAATAGCGATTTATGATATTGTTTAGTTAAAGATTATTGCACGAAAAGCCTTTTTAAAGTATAATTATATCCTACATGGATAGATTTATTTGTGGAAATGATATTGGATTACTTCATTGGGACTTATAATTTTATAGTTTTTGGTGTATGAAATAGAACAGAGCAGAAATGAGTAGCCAACATCTTTTTCATTAGTGGATTACATTATACCTTTTGTAATTCCTTCGAAATTTGAAGGAATTTTTAATTATAAATAGAATATAGTAAGTGGATTATATAAGAGTTTTTGGTATTTTATAAGGATTTCTCATAAAAGCTCTAGATACATACAAAAGAGAAGAGGATAATAAATATGAACATTGCCAATATATTGACAACTATTAGATTTTGCCTAGTTGGTGTATATATCTATGTATTTAATAATCCTGCTATTGAGAACAATTTAGAATGGGGGATTATAATATTTATTGTAGCAGGGATTACAGACATATTAGATGGATACTTTGCCAGGAAATATGATATGGTTACCAAATGGGGTAAACTGATGGATCCCTTAGCTGATAAACTTATGCTAATAGTAGTGCTTATCAGTCTATATAGTTTGGAGATTGTTCCATTGATAGTTATTGTAATAGTACTCGGTAAGGAGCTTTTGATGGTATTAGGTGCCCTATTCTTATATAAAAATAGGAAAACCGTTGTTCAATCCAATATTTTTGGCAAAGCAGCCAGCGTAGCATTTTATGTGGCTGTTATTGCCTTGGTGTTTGACATACCCCATGCCTACTTTATACTAGGGGCTGCTGTTTTTCTTACCTTGTTTGCACTTATCCAATATGGAGTCATAAACCTAGGTAATCACTAATGTTAACTTAAGTCTTGACAAAGGAAACTTATGGGCTATAATAATTATAAATAATCATAGTTATGTGATGAGGAAGAGGAGTACATTTCCTAGGCCGACAGAAAAGGAAATTCACTAGCTGAAAGATTTCCCCGGTTCGACGAGATGGAAGGTCGCTTCTGAACTTTTCAGTTGAAATATCAGTAGACTGGAACGGTAATCCCGTTATAGATTTCAAGTGTTTGCTTAAACTAGTGCTTTTTTTGCTATAAAAGCAAAAAACAAGGTGGTACCACGGAGTCTTGCGTCCTTGTATTAAGGATGTAAGGCTTTTTTATTTACCCGAAAGGTTGTTGTTTATGTTGTATCAAACTTTGGATAAGATACTAAAGCTAGATAAAATAGGTCTACTAGCTTTTATAATAGCTGGTCTTATTACCTATGGATCCAATTTTATAGTTAATAAAATTTTAGATATTCCAGCCACTAAAGCTTTTAAACCTACCATTATCATAAAAATAATAGGATTAATCATAGGGTTGTTTGGACTCTTTAGAATTATGAAAACTAGGTGAAAGGAGAATATATAGTGGGCAAAGAACAAAACATTGCAAAAATTTATGATCCAAAGCAAGTAGAAGATCGAATATATAAGGAATGGAAGGAAAGAGGATATTTTAGAGGAGAAGTGGATAGTGAAAAAAAACCCTTCTGCATTGTAATTCCACCTCCTAACATAACCGGTCAGCTTCATATGGGACATGCATTGGATAATGCGCTACAAGACACTCTAATACGATGGAGAAGGATGCAGGGGTATTCTGCCCTATGGGTTCCTGGAACCGACCATGCTAGCATTGCCACTGAAGTTAAAATCGTTGAGGAGATGGCTGATGAAGGTCTTACTAAAAATGATATTGGTAGAGAAGGCTTTCTAGAAAGAGCATGGGAATGGAAAGAGAAATATGGTGGCAGAATTGTAGAGCAACTGAAAAAACTTGGCTCTTCTCTTGATTGGTCTAGAGAACGTTTTACTATGGACGAAGGGTGCAGTCATGCAGTTACAGAGGTATTTATAAAGTTATATGAAAAAGGGCTTATTTATCAGGGAGATAGGATAATCAACTGGTGTCCCGAATGCAAAACTGCTCTATCAGATGCTGAGGTTAACCATGAGGAACATGAAGGCTTTTTTTGGCATATACTCTATCCAATAAAGGACAGCCAGGATAAGCTTACTATTGCTACTACCAGACCTGAAACTATGCTAGGAGATACAGCCGTAGCTGTGCATCCCGATGATGAAAGATATCAGCATTTTATTGGCAAAAGTGTAATGTTGCCACTAATCAATCGGGAAATACCCATTATAGCTGATGAATATGTTGATAAGGAATTTGGTACAGGAGTAGTAAAGATTACCCCTGCTCATGATCCCAATGATTTTGAGGTGGGTCTTCGTCACAATCTTGAACAGCTACGGATTATGGATGATGGAGGAATAATGAATGAGCATGCAGGAAAATATCAAGGTCTTGATAGATATGAGGCAAGGAAAGAGATAATCGGGGAGTTAGAGGCCCAAGGCCTTTTGGCAAAAGTAGAAGACCACGTTCACAATGTAGGTCATTGCTATAGGTGTGATACCATAGTTGAGCCCATAATATCCAAACAGTGGTTTGTGAAGATGGAGCCCTTAGCTAAGCCTGCAATCCAAGTTGTTAAAGATGGACGAATAAAGTTTGTGCCGGAAAGATTTGAGAAGATATACTTTAACTGGATGGAGAATATACGGGACTGGTGTATATCAAGACAGCTATGGTGGGGTCATAGGATACCCGCCTACTACTGCAAGAGTTGCAAAGATACAGTTGTAGCTCGTGACATTCCGGATTACTGCCAAAAATGTGGAAGTATTGAATTCAAGCAAGATGAGGATGTACTGGATACATGGTTTAGTTCTGCCCTTTGGCCTTTCTCCACCTTGGGCTGGCCTAATAAAACAGAGGAACTGAATTACTTTTATCCCACCAGTGTGTTGGTGACCGGTTATGATATAATATTTTTCTGGGTGGCTCGTATGATTTTCTCTGGATTAGAGCATATGGGAGAAATCCCTTTCCACCATGTATTCATTCATGGTATTGTTAGGGATTCTCAGGGACAAAAAATGAGCAAATCCTTAGGTAATGGTATAGATCCACTAGATGTTATTGCAGAGTATGGAGCTGATGCGTTGAGACTTACTCTTCTTACAGGGAATTCTCCTGGCAATGACATGAGATTCTATACGGAACGGGTAGAGGCATCAAGGAATTTTGCAAACAAGATATGGAATGCTTCTAGGTTTATATTAATGAACCTGAAGGATTTAGTTCCTCATAAACCCCATACTTCTGACTTGGATCTGTCCGATCGCTGGATTATTAGCAAATATAACCGCCTGGTTAAAGAAGTGACCGAGAATCTTGAAAAATATGAACTGGGAATTGCAGTGCAAAAACTCTATGATTTTATATGGAGTGAATTCTGCGATTGGTATATTGAGCTTGTCAAACCTAGGCTATACGAACAAGGAGGAAACCAAAAGGAAGCAGCCCTATATACACTAGTCTATGTTCTATCTAACGCCTTAAAATTGCTGCATCCTTTTATGCCTTTTATAACAGAGGAAATTTGGCAGCATTTGCCCCATGAAGGAGAAAGCATTATGATATCTCCCTGGCCAGAATATAAGCAAGAGGAAGTGGATGCTCAGGCCGAGGATCAGATGGAAGCAATTATGAATGCCATTAAGAGTATAAGAAATGTTAGATCAGAAATGGATGTTCTTCCTTCACAAAGGGCTCAGACCATTATCATCCCTTCTCAAGGATATAGAGAGGTGTTTGATAGGGGAGAAGTGTATTTTGAAAAACTAGCCTATGCATCCAAAGTAATCCTAAAGGAAGATGAAACTGATATTCCTAAAAATAGTGTTTCTGCTGTTACGGATAAAGCACAGATTTTTATGCCTTTGGAGGATCTTGTTGACTTCGATAAGGAAATAGAAAGATTAAACAAGGAAAGAGAGACACTGGATAAGGAGATTGCTAGAGCCAAAGGGAAATTATCTAACGAGAACTTTGTCAAAAAAGCACCTTCCGCTGTTGTAGAGGAGGAAAGGGAAAAACTCCAAAGGTATAATCAGATGATGAATAAAGTAATGGATAGAATAGAGAACTTAAATAAAATGATGAAATAAGGTCAGGTGAAGTTGTTTCGATGGACTATAACCAAGCTATAGAATATATACACGGAACTTACAAATTTGGGTCTAAATTAGGACTTGAAAATATAAAGGATCTTCTAGGCCGCCTAGGTAATCCCCATAAGAAATTTAAATATGTCCATATTGCTGGGACAAATGGAAAAGGGTCTGTAACTTCAATGATATCAAATATCTTATATGAAGCAGGCTATAAGGTTGGGATGTTTATATCTCCCTATCTAGAGAACTTCACCGAAAGGATTCAAGTCAACCTAAATGAGATACCAAGAAAGGAACTAGCTAGTATTACCGAGATTGTCAAAGAAAAGGTAGATGAGATGGTTGCGTCAGGACGTAACCATCCTACCGAGTTTGAAATTGTGACAGCAATTGGCTTTTTCTATTTTGCCCAGCAAAATGTTGATATTGCCGTTGTGGAGGTAGGTCTAGGAGGTCGTCTGGATGCTACTAATGTGGTTGACAAGCCACTATTATCGGTGATTACCTCCATCGGCTTTGACCATATGGACATATTGGGGGACAGTCTGGGAAAGATAACCTACGAAAAGGCTGGAATAATAAAACCGGGTGCGCCCGTAATAAGCTATCCTCAATTGGGTGTGGTACGTGACGTCATACGTAAAGCAGCAGTGGACAAGGGGACTCCATTATTTGAAGTTTCTGGAGACCAAATATCTATTAAAGAGATATCTATGGAAGGAAATATATTTGATTTTCGTTACGAAGACCGACAGTATAGAAATATAAAGCTGAATCTTATAGGGCAACATCAGTTATTAAATGCAGCAACCGCTTTGACAGCTATAGAAGTCATGAGAGATTTAAATTTGACTATCCCTGAAGATGCTATCTATAAGGGGCAATCCAAGGTAAGATGGCCAGGCCGACTTGAAAAAATTCATCAAAGCCCGACCATCATAATCGATGGTGCTCATAACGATGCTGGTGCTGATGCATTAGCCAATACAATCAACACTTTCTTTCCTCATGAGAAAGTAACATTGGTGTTGGGAGTATTAAAGGATAAGGAAGTGGATGCCGTAGTTAGAAGAATTTGCCCCCTGGTGCACACTGCAATTATAACTAGACCTGACAACCCTAGAGCTATGGATCCTAACCAGCTAGGGAAAAAGGTACTAGAATACTGTGATAAGGTTATAATAGAACCCAAAATAGAAAAAGCAATTGATACAAGTATAGATGTAGCAGGGCAAAAAGGAATTGTGCTAATATGCGGTTCTTTATATCTAGTAGGAACTGTCCGGAGCTATATTAAGAATAATTTCTGAGAATCTGCAGCCTTAGTGTATAAAGGCTGCTTTTTAGTACACATCTTAGGTATTCCCCATATAATGAAATTAGCCTATGCTTAAACTAGATTAAAGTTATGGGGAGGTCACTATGAATTACAGGTCTATAATAGCGGTAACCAATACTGGAGATAGCAGCATTTCGATTATTGATCCCCTCAGATTTAAAGAAATGCGACGGATAAGACTGATACCAGATTCAGGGCCTTATGATTTAATTAAATGTAAATCCAGCCATCATCTTTTAGTAAGTCAATATTATGACGACTCCGTTGCATATATTGACCTATTAAGTGGGGAAATAATAGATTCTATTGCTATAGGCAGGCGCCCCTGGTATATGAGCCACGATTGGGCTCGCAATCTAGCATTCATTACCAATAGTGATTCTGATACCATATCCATCGTTTGCACTGATGAATTAAAGTTAATTGGCCAAGTTAGAGTTGGTTCCATGCCACAAGGGATTCATTTTGACCCTGTAGTAGGAGATTTGGCCATAGCCAATGTTAACTCCAATAGTGTTATGGTTATTGATACTTATACTTATATTGTAAAAAAATCGATTAAACTGGAGCAAAATCCCTTTCAAGTAGTATATTCTGCTGATGGTAATAGATTGTATGTCAGCTCTTCATCTTTTCAAAATAATGATATAGGCAGTATATTAACAATTGCTACACATGATTATAGAATATTATCTGAGATAAAATTAAACGCAATGCCAGGACAGCTATATATCACTAAGGATGGGAAATATATTTTGGTTGCCTCTCTAGGGAAAGGAGGCCTGGAAATAGTTGATATTAATAATGGAAAAACATTGCAAAGAGTATCCACCAATGGAATGACACACGGTATGGCTATGGATAATCAAGAAAAATATGTATATGTAACAAATCCTGATGATGATTCGATCTCAGTTATTGACTGGAGGTTAGGTAAAAAAATCGCTACTATTGGAGTAGGCAAAGAACCTAATGGGATCGCTCTTATATGACTATTAAGTATTATACTAAACGCTCCAGTATTGCTTTGAAAACCTCGGGAGCGCGAAATCTCCAGTTTTCACATATTTTCTTAGCTTGGTTACTGTTAGGTACATTTAACTTCAACTCCATCAATACCAGTTCCTTTTCAGTGACCCTGCATTGAACTTCATACTGTCCGTCACTGATCTTTTTATAGTCAGCAGTAATTTGACTTTCATCTTTTAAGCGAGTGCGGTTTTTTTCTGCATAGGATTCAATACTATTACGAAGAGCAGGCGAAATTCTCTTTTTAAAAAAAGTTAATACTTCACTTCCTTTGAGGGTCAAGGTTAAAAATTCAGTGTTTCCCGTTTCCATATCTACAACCAATTCTCCAGCTATCAATTCTAAAATATACTGCTGAAGGTCAAAATAGTTAATAATATTATTTTCTATAAAAAAACGGGTAACCTGTCCGTTTGTCAGGGGGATACCCAGGCATCTCATAAAATATAGGATGGAGAGCTTATCTTCGGCTAAAGCATTTATATCTTGAATCATAGACTTCCTCCTCATACAAAAAGCAAAGAAATAATAAATAATTGTGAGTTTAAATTAAGCTACATGATTGTAACATTATGATTATAGCATAAAAAAATAGATGCAGGAAGGGTTGGATTATAAAACAAAATAATACGGTGATAAGTATCACCGTATTATTTTGTATAATGGTTGTCCTATAATATTATTTCATTTGATTTTGAGCCATGGCTATCATTCGTTTAACCATTTCTCCACCGACACTTCCGCATTGTTTTGCAGTCAGGTTACCCCAATAATCTTCTGACCCTTGGGTTACAGGTAGATTAAATTCACTTGCAATTTCATATTTCATATTGTCCAGTGCCTGATGGGCCTCGGGTATCAATTGTCTATTACGTCCAGTGTTTCCGCTTCCTGCTGCCATCCTCTTGTCTCCTTTCAATATACACTTATAATATATTAGTATCAAAACAATAGCACTTTGTTATAAAGGAAGCTATCCATATAATCGACCAAATATACTAAGCACGAACCATGATTATATATTTGGTCTAGTATAAGATAATCAACGATGAGTTACCATTGTTTTGTACTATTAATGTGTGCAAAACATAAAAAATAATACAGTGGATTTGTTGGGAAAACCAATAATAAGAGGTATATAAGGTTTAATTAACATAACAATTAATACTTTACCAATGGATATACCATAAAAAGGTATGTTTTGTATGTGGTTTTTTGTAATTATTTCTGTTATTATAGATAGTAGGAAATAGAAACTCTTGCATGCAAGAGATTACTTAGACTTCAATCATACTAATGGAAGAGGACGAATATGTTAAAACAAAATATGAAAAAATTGCTTTTAATAGTAATTGCTATTTTACTTATCATTACTGCTTGTACGGAGAATAATCATAATAGTTCTAGCTCCGTCAATAATGACGAAGATCAACAAATAGTTCCACCCACAAATGATAAAGAGGAAAGTGAAAATAATGAAGAAGATATAGTATCCTCGGACAACCAGGATACACAGCAGCCTGTAGATTTAAAATCTCTGAAAGTAAATGAGTTGGGCAAGATTATGGTACTAATGTATCATGATATCGGTGAAGAAGAGGATATATGGGTTAGGACACCAGAGAATCTTCGAAAAGACCTGAAAACCCTACATGAAAAAGGATATCGTGTAATAGGGATGAAGGATTTTATAGAAGGAAACATTGATACTCCTCCAGGCACAACTCCAGTTGTCATTACCTTTGATGATGGTACCAAAGGCCAATTTAATGTCTTGGGTGAGGATGGTGAATTCGTAATTGACCCTGACAGCGCGGTAGGTATTCTGGACGAATTCAATAGACAATATCCCGAGTTTGGACTTAAGGCAACCTTTTATGTAAATTATCCAACGCCTTTCAGACAGAAAGAATGGGTTGAAAGAAAATTTGAATATCTAGTGGAAAATGGTATGGAAATCGGCAATCATTGTTATAATCATGAGAATTTAAGGATGGATTTAGACACCAAGGAAACTAGGGATGCCCAATCCATACAAGAAGCTATTGGGAAACATGTAAAATCAACCCAGGAAATTATACCTAACTACCAAGTGGATAGCCTAGCCTTGCCATATGGTGCTGGACCAAAAGACGCAGAACTATATAACTACGTAGTGCAGGGTAGTTTCGAGGGTACCAGCTACCACAACAAAGCTATACTGTTGGTAGGCTCAAATCCGGCAAGACCTTCCTATCACAAGGATACCAATATGGCTCGAGTTCCTAGAATAAGGGCTAGCGAAATGGATACGCAAAATACCGGTTTATATGACTGGTTGGAATATTTAGACAAGAACCCGGGGGAAAGATATATAAGCGATGGTGATCCCAATACTATCTCTTTCCCCAAGGAGCTAGAGGATCAATTAGACAAGAATAGAACTGGGGACAAGACTATACAGCCATATGAATAATTAATATCTAGATGTAGCTATCATATCTATAATAATGGCATAGTAGATAGCTATATCAAATATTACTTTGCATCGTGATGGATAAATGCTATTATATGATTATATTGTTAAATCATATAATAGCATTTTAGATTTTGGAGGAACTTTAATTGAAGAATACAAGAGTATTAGTTGTAGGGGGCGGAGCTGCGGGAATGTTAGCCGCCATAATAGCCCGAAGGCAAGGAGTAGAGGTGACAATCTTAGAGAGAAATCCAAGGATAGGTAAAAAGATTTTAGCTACAGGTAATGGAAGATGTAACTTTACAAATATTAATACAGATGTTAGCTATTATAATGGTAAGAATTCAAAATTTGTCTATAGTGCCCTATCCCAATTTGATGTATTTCGAACTATTGATTTTTTTGAGGAATTAGGGATTGCTCACAAGATTGAAGAACAAGGGAAGGTCTTCCCAATGTCTGATCAGGCTTCAAGTGTATTGGATGTGCTTCGGTATGAGTTGCATCGATTGGGTGTGAATATCCTTTGCAATTCATATGTAAAGAGAATCCACAGTATTGAAGGTAAATTTCGACTAGATCTAGATAATGGAACCACCGTTGAAGGAGACAGAGTGATAATGGCTACCGGCGGTAAAGCAATGCCTTCTAGTGGATCCGATGGTAATGGATATGATTTAGCAAAGCAGATGGGACACTCTATAGTAGATATATTTCCTGGCTTAGTACAAATTATGCTGGAGGGCTCTTTCTTTAATCAGATACAAGGTGTAAAGTTTGTTGGTACTGCCGAGCTATTAATGAATAATAAATCCTTAGCTAGGGATAGAGGAGATATCCTTTTTGCAAATTATGGTGTGACTGGCCCCCCTATATTGCAGATAAGTCGAAAAGCCGGTGAACTTTTACTCCAGAAGAAAAATCCTACTTTAAAGATAAGTATAATAGATACTATGTCGGATGATGATGTTAAGAATCTTATAGAGAAGCGCTTCAGTAAAGCCAAGGGAAAAAAAATAGAGTTTAGTTTGGTGGGGCTTATAAACAAAAGGCTTATACCAGTTATATTAAAGGAAGCAGGGATCGCTAGTCTAAAAGCTCCAGTGCAGACTCTTTCTAAGAAAGAACGTGATAGCATCGCTGAAATCTTAACGGATTGGAGATTCAAAATTAGAGGGACTAAGGGCTGGTCCAGTGCGCAGGTAACAGCGGGAGGTATAGATACAAGAGAAATCAATCCTAATACTATGGAATCAAAATTGACCAAAGGATTGTATTTTGCAGGGGAAGTCATCGATATAGATGGGCAGTGTGGAGGGTTTAACTTGCAGTGGGCGTGGTCAACGGGTTATGTTGCGGGCTATAATGCCAGTTGCCATCCATAATATAAATCAATGGAATAAAGGAATAAAAACATAAAACCCTCGAATTTTCGAGGGCTTTTCTGTTAGATCATGAAGGTCTTGATCTCCTCTAGAAGATCATCACAGTCATCAGAATAAATTTCAACGATTATTGGTTTGCTTAGATCAAGGCTGAATATACCTAATATGGACTTTGCGTCTATCACGTGACGTCCAGAACGAAGATCGATTTCATAAGGATACTTGCTAACGATATTCACAAAGTTCTTTACATTTTCGGCAAGGGACAGTTTAATATTTACGGTTTTCATAAAATCATTCCTCCAATCAGCTTTTATCATTGCATATTTTCATGGTGAAATCAAACAATAGAATTATTGGACAAGACTATATGTAACAAATTCCACCATTTATAGTATATACCATATTATGAAAACTATCAATACTTTTCATAAGCTATTTAGTAGTAATTTCTATTATAGCAAGGATTGTAATATCCTTGTTATAAAAACTTCTCATTGAGTCAATAATAGAAAAGATTAATGAAACTTAGAAAATGCCACTAAATAGCACATACAGGGAGTGATAGTTATTGAAGATTGGAATACCAAGAGCTCTATCATATTTTGACTATTTCCCCATATGGAAAACATTTTTAGACAAATTGGGCTTCAAAACCATTATATCCTCACCTACAACTAAGGATATATTGGATAAGGGGGTTTCCCTATGTGTAGACGACGCATGCCTACCTGTGAAAATATTCCATGGGCATGTAGCTGATTTAATTGGTAAAGTTGATACTATCTTCATTCCAAGATTGATCAGCGTTTCTCCAGGGGAGTATATTTGTCCAAAGTTTATAGGCTTACCTGAAATGGTAAAAAACACCATAAGCGATTTACCACCATTATTAGTCTTTAATTATGACTTACACAAAGGTATCAAGTACAGGGGAAAAGCCTTTAATACATTAGCTAGGCAATTAGGTCTAAGTGGGGGAGTTGTAGATAGGGCATACAAGGAAGCTTGTAGTATGCAAGACAAATATGAGAGGATGCTTAAATCGGGTCAAAGCCCTTTGAATATTCTTGAACCAAAGGAATCCTGGGATGAATCCATTAAGAATAAAGTTACCATAGGGATAATCGGTCATTCTTACCTATTATGCGATAGGTATATTTCTATGGATCTAATTAAAAAGATTCAAAATAAGGGCTATAATGTTAAAGTTCCTTCAAACGTTCCTGATAAGAAAATAGAAGAAAACATAATGGATATCCCCAAGAGAATGTTCTTAAGCTATGGTAAAAGAATGTTGGGTAGTGGAATAGAATGGCTAAAATGTGACGAGGTGGACGGCATTATATTCTTATCAAGCTTTGGCTGTGGTATAGATTCTTTTATAGAGGAGCTGATTCGTAGGTACAATGCTAGGGAATATAAACTACCTTATGCAGTATTTTCTTTAGATGAACACAGTGGGCAAGCCGGGTTTGAAACTAGGTTAGAGGCATTTTTAGACATGATGGAATGGAGGAATAGAATTGGTCATAACTTTTCCGCACATGGGTAAGATGTATATCCCTGTAAAAGCTCTGTTCGATGAACTGGGAGTGGATATTATCATTCCACCCAAAATAAATAAAGATACCTTGGACATTGGCCTCAAATCATGTCCTGAGATGGCATGTTTGCCATTGAAAGTAACAATAGGTAATTATGTGGAGAGTATTAAAAGAGGCGCAGATACCATAGTATTATCAGGAAGCTGTGGCCCGTGTAGATTTGGCTATTATGGTGTAATACAAAAAGAAATCCTAAAGGACCTAGGCTATGATGTGGATATAGTTATACTAGACCCTCCTAGAGAGGGGCTAAGGGAATTAATAGATAGGCTAAAAAAGATATCTGGAAATTGCTCGCTCTATAGTGGATTGGCAGCCTTAAGTAAGGCATTTAAGGTATCAGAAGGGGTGGAAGAACTTCTAGAGCTAGTTTTAAAACAACGTTGTAAAGAGATAAACAAAGGGGATACCGATGACATTTTAAGCAGATTTGAAGAGAAAGTAAGAAAGGTTAAAGGAGCCAACAAAATCTTAGATTGCATTCAGGATGCTAAAGGGGAACTGAGTAAAGTTAGACTGGATAGCAAGAAAAAAACTATTAAAATTGGATTGGTAGGGGAGATCTACACTATTATAGAACCTTTTGTAAATTTTGATATTGAGAAGAAATTAGGAGATATGGGTGTGGAAGTACATAGGGAAATGTCGGTAGATAATTGGGTAAAATATCATTTGTTTCCAGATATAAAATTTAGACGAAAGCAAAAAAGAACCCTTAAGTATGCGAAGGATTATCTGGATCTGTGTATTGGAGGGCATGCATGGGAGACCATAGCACATGCTTTATATTATGCACGCAAGGGAATGGATGGAATTATACAGATTATGCCCTTTGGCTGTATGCCAGAGATTGTTGCGGAAAGTATTTTGCCAACTCTTGCAAAAAATGAGAATATCCCTGTCATGACTCTAGTAGTTGATGAATTAACTGGCGAGGCAGGGTATCAGACTAGATTAGAGGCCTTTGTAGATCTTTTGCAGTTAGAAAGGAGCAGGAAAGAAAATGAATTCGGAGAAGCATTATCTTGGAATTGATGTAGGATCTGTTAGTATAAATTTGGTACTCATAAACGAGCAACATGAGGTTTTAGATAAGTTATATGTCCGTACGGAGGGAAAGCCGATTTCTATATTGAAAAAAGCTATAGAGGAGATATCATTAAAACATCATGGAGATCTAAAAATATGTGGTGTAGGGGTAACAGGTAGCGGTCGTGATTTGGCTGGTGTTATGGTAGGGGCCGATGTGGTAAAAAATGAGATAACCGCTCATGGGCTTGCGGTCCTCACCTCTATCCCGCAAGCTAGCACTGTAATTGAAATAGGGGGTCAGGATTCAAAAATTATAATCATACGAAATGGTGTTGTATCAGATTTTGCAATGAATACGGTGTGTGCTGCTGGAACTGGTTCTTTCTTAGATCGTCAAGCCGCACGACTAAACATTCATATTGAGGAATTTGGTAAGTTGGCACTAGAATCAAAGTCTCCCGTTAGAATAGCAGGGAGATGTGCAGTGTTTGCTGAGTCTGATATGGTTCATAAGCAACAGATGGGTTGCCATCCGGAGGATATAGTTAAGGGTTTATGTGAAGCTTTGGTAAGAAACTACCTAAGTAATGTAGGTAAAGGAAAGGAAATACGTCCAGATATAGTATTTCAGGGTGGCGTAGCAGCAAATCAAGGAATACGAGCTGCTTTTGAAGAAGCATTAGGTTGTGAAGTAATTATACCGGAACATTATGACGTCATGGGAGCAGTTGGGGTAGCGATTTTAGCCCAAAGAGAGGTAGAACGAAAAGGGTGCACTTCTTTTAAAGGAATTGAGAATATAAAACAGAATTTTAATGTTAGAACATTTGAATGCGCTGCCTGTCCAAATTCTTGTGAAATAGTGGAATTCATAGCCGGTGAAACTATACTTGCAAGATGGGGGGACAGGTGTGGTAAATGGACTATGAAAAATGAGAAAAAATCTGAACTTCGTTCCTTAGCATGAATATAAGGATTCAATAGTGTAATACTAAAATCATAATAGAATATTTTAACGGAGAAGGAGGATCTTATGGAAAAGAGAGAAGCCCCTAGCTTTGAACAGAAGAAATATGTGGCTACGGTATGCCCAGAATACAGTCCTAGAGATGAGGCCTTTGTAAATAGGGCCATGGAAATAAGTGATGATTCATGTGACAAGTGTCTACATTGGAATGATGGGCAATGTGTAATTTTTGATGAAGTGTTGACCGGAATAGATCAAACTTGAAGATGAATTATCAAGTTTGCCCTATATGTAATGGTCTGTTTCAGGCAAATAAAGTATGCAAGACTTGTCAACAACAGATGGATGAAATTGGGAGAATGGAAGATTTTATGGATCTCTACAATCCGTATATGTGGAAAGGAAGCTTTACCATAGACAATAAAGAGTTATTGATAGGCGATAATCTATGTGTTCATCTTTATTATTGCGAACTATGTCATCGTATAGAACATGGCTCCTTTCCACCTAGTCAATATGATAGTCAATTAAAGTAAAATCACTTAGTTAGCTTATATAAATAAAGTAAAAGCGAAATAATCTTATGTTGGGAGAGTTTAATAGATGTAAAGAAGGGATTTGCATATTATTTTCCATTGAAAATATGTTCTACTTGTATTATCATATAGGTAAAGAAAGATATATAGATTAACGACGATCCTGTAATGTACGTGAATCTATTGTTTTTAACCCACAGAGATAATACGGGAGCTCGTGTTTGATCTTTGGATGTTATGCCCTCAATTTAGAGGGAAGGCAGAATTAGACAATAGAGCACCCACCTGCCAAGAGGCGGGTATAAAAATAGTAGAAAAACGGCATTATGGGAATAGTAGCCCCCACTTAAAGTGGGGGCTTGCTGTTATCTTAATTCAACCTTAAATAGTGAGGCGAGCAAATTATTAGTTGACAATTGTTTCCCATATGGTATAATATATTTCGCTGGTAGTTAATTATATTGCGGAATAGTGTAACGGTAGCACATATGACTCTGACTCATAGCGTCTAGGTTCGAAT
>JAAYTG010000042.1 GCA_012518075.1 Clostridiales bacterium
GACAACACCATGGTGATGGCTGCAGTTAAAGTTGTCTTACCATGGTCAACGTGCCCTATGGTCCCAATATTAACATGGGGCTTTGTTCTTTCAAATTTTGCTTTTGCCATTTTTCCTTTTCCTCCTTATTAACTGTGTATAAAGTTACTTGAGTTTTTCTAATCTTATTTAGATATAACTTTTTCAGCTATATTCTTAGGAACTTCTTCGTAATGGGATAGATGCATTGTATAAACGCCTCTACCTTGGCTTTTAGAACGAAGGTCGGTGGCATAGCCAAACATCTCCGCTAGAGGAATATATGCATTAATCACCTGAGCTCCAGCTCTGGCTTCCATACCATCGATTCTTCCGCGCCTGGAGTTTATATCACCCATTACATCTCCCATATATTCCTCAGGAACCGTAACTTCTACCTTCATAGTGGGCTCCATAAGAACTGGGTTGGCTCTTTGCATAGCTTCTTTAAAGGCCATAGAACCTGCAATCTTAAAGGCCATCTCCGAGGAGTCAACTTCGTGGTATGAGCCATCATATAATGTGACTCTAACATCTTCTACTGGATAACCGCCTAAGATACCGCTGGCCATGGCATCTTGGATACCTTGGTCAACAGGTCCGATATACTCTCTAGGTACTACCCCGCCGACAATCTTATCAACAAACTCATATCCGGCGCCAGCCTCTAGAGGTTCTACTTCTATCATTACATGGCCATACTGACCACGTCCACCAGATTGACGCACAAAGCGGCCTTCCGCCTTAACAGCTTTCCGTATGGTCTCTCTGTAAGCAACTTGAGGTTTGCCTACATTTGCTTCTACCTTAAATTCTCTTAAAAGTCTATCTACTATGACTTCAAGGTGAAGCTCTCCCATACCGGCAATAATAGTCTGTCCTGTCTCTGAGTCTGTGTAGGTGCGGAATGTGGGATCCTCTTCTGCTAGCTTTTGTAGGGCTACGCCCATCTTATCCTGTCCTGCCTTGGTCTTAGGCTCAATAGCTACTTGGATAACCGGATCCGGGAAGTCCATGGATTCTAGAATAACCGGTTCTTCTTCCAGACATAAGGTATCTCCAGTGGTAGTATCCCTTAAACCTACAGCTGCTGCGATATCACCCGCATAAACTTCATCCACTTCTTCTCGATGGTTTGCATGCATGAGGAGAATTCGACCAACTCTTTCCCTCTTATCCTTAGTGGAGTTATATACATAAGATCCCGACTTCAATGTTCCCGAGTATACTCGGAAAAATGCCAGCTTTCCTACGTATGGATCGGTCATTATTTTAAAGGCTAATGCACTAAAGGGTTCTTCATCAGAAGAATGCCTTTCTGTCTCCTCCTCTGTCCCTGGAACCGTACCAATTATGGCAGGCACCTCTAAGGGAGAGGGCATGTAATCAATGATTGCATCTAATAGCGGTTGTACTCCTTTGTTCTTATAGGAAGTTCCGCATAGTACAGGAATGATATCAACAGCTAGTGTAGCACTGCGAATTCCTGCTTTTAACTCCTCTATAGTTAACTCTTCACCTTCTAGGTACTTCATCATAAGGTCTTCATCCCTCTCGGCTACAGCCTCTACCAGAGCAGTTCTATACTCCTCAACTAGGTCCAGCATCTCCTCAGGGATTTCGGCTTCCTCACTTTCGGTACCTAAATCATCTTTATAAAGAATTGCTTTTTGTTCTACTAAATCAATAATGCCTTGGAAGTTATCTTCCTTACCAACAGGAATCTGTAGTGGAATAGCGTTGGCCTGTAGGCGATCCTTCAACATCTCTACAACGTTAAAGAAATCCGCGCCTACGATATCCATCTTATTTATATAGGCTATTCTAGGCACTCGGTACTTATCGGCTTGACGCCATACAGTCTCAGATTGAGGCTCTACGCCGCCTTTGGCACAAAAAACTGCCACTGAGCCATCAAGTACGCGCAGCGACCGTTCAACTTCTACGGTAAAGTCCACATGCCCGGGCGTATCTATAATGTTGATACGATGTCCCTTCCATTGAGCAGTTGTAGCGGCTGAGGTAATGGTTATGCCTCGCTCCTGTTCTTGGGCCATCCAGTCCATGGTAGCAGAGCCTTCGTGAGTCTCTCCCATCTTATGGACCCTCCCAGTATAGAACAGAATCCGCTCGGTAGTAGTTGTCTTACCTGCATCAATATGTGCCATGATTCCTATGTTTCTAGTGTTTTCTAACGAAAATTGCCTAGGCATTTCTTTGCCTCCTTTCAGTTGACGATTCACTCGACATCATTATTTTTAATGTCCTAATAATAATTGTTGGCTAGTGGCTTTATGTGTTACCAACGATAGTGGGCAAAAGCTCTATTCGCTTCAGCCATCCTATGGGCTTCTTCTTTTCTTCTGACAGCTCCGCCTGTATTGTTAGCGGCATCCATAATTTCAGCTGCTAATCTTTCCATCATGGTTCTCTCGCTTCGGTTACGAGCAAAGATTACCAACCAACGAAGTCCTAAAGTCTGCCTTCTTTCAGGCCTAACCTCCATTGGTACTTGATAGGTAGCTCCACCTACTCTTCGAGCCTTTACTTCTAGAACTGGCATGATATTCTCCATAGCCTGTTCGAAGACTTCCATAGGATCATTGCCGGTCTTTTCCTTGATAATATCAAAAGCTCCGTAGCAAATCCTTTGTGCTACTCCTCTTTTACCATCTAGCATAACTTGGTTTATAAGTTTGGTTAAAATTTTGCTGCCGTATAGTGGATCAGGTAGCACGTCTCGCTTGGGGACATGTCCTTTTCTTGGCATATTCTTCCCTCCTCCTTACAGGATCGTCCAATAATTTTATTTCTTGGGCCGCTTGACCCCATATTTAGACCTAGCTTGCTTCCGGTCGGTAACTCCGGCCGTGTCTAAAGCGCCACGAACAACGTGGTAGCGAACTCCTGGCAAGTCCTTTACTCTCCCTCCACGAATCAAAACAACAGAGTGTTCCTGTAGATTATGTCCAATTCCAGGGATATAGGCTGATACCTCTAGCCCATTTGATAACCTGACTCTTGCAAGTTTACGCAGGGCAGAGTTGGGCTTTTTGGGTGTTCGGGTACTTACAGCTGTACATACTCCTCTCTTTTGAGGACTTTGCCTTAGAGCTGGAGCATCGGATTTATATTGAACTCTCTTTCTCCCTTTTCGTACTAACTGACTAATCGTAGGCATTCCGCCACCTCCTTTCACAGTAATCAACAATTTTTATTGAATATTCTCCCCATTAATAAGGTTGAATTTATGTCTGCTAAAAGTATCCTAGATATCCTTCAAAATAGCAGCAGTTGCTGCACCAACGGTTATGCTACAGGCTTCCCCCAGTTCCTTCATGGAGTCAACCATAATGATACTGACACCATGATTTTGACACTGGTCTTTTATTTTATTTGATATATAATCATCGATATCCCTAGCTAGAAAAACCTGTTCAACCGATCCCTGTTGGATTGCTTTAAGAGTTTGTTTCATGCCTACCGCTTTGTTTGAAGCATACTTTAGGTCTTCCAACATATTGTTCAGCTCCTATATGCATAATTCCAGTTTATCCTATGCTTTAAATTACGCACCTAAACATTCTATCACTGTGCAAAACCAATGTCAACAACTTTTAATAAGTATCCGACAGCCATTTTTATATGGCTGTCGGTTTAGAATATCTACACTAGTCTGCCCTTATAAAATAGATTCATTCTCCTCAAGATCCATAGAAATAAGATCTTCTTCCTCTTCATCGGAATAAATTTCTATGTTTCTATATCGGCTCATACCGGTTCCCGCAGGTATTAGCTTCCCAATAATAACATTTTCCTTAAGTCCTACTAGAGGATCTGACTTGCCTTTTATGGCGGCTTCAGTAAGTACTCTGGTAGTCTCTTGGAAGGAAGCTGCCGATAGGAAGGATTCTGTGGCTAGGGAGGCCTTGGTTATTCCAAGGAGCACTCGTTTTGCGAAAGCCGGCTGACCGCCTTCATTTACTATTCTTTCGTTTTCTCTTTCGAATTCAAAGATATCCACCAAGCCTCCAGGCAGCATATCCGTATCTCCGGCATCCTCTATTCTTACCTTGCGGAGCATTTGTCTTACAATAACCTCAATATGCTTGTCGTTGATATCAACGCCCTGTAGCCTATAAACCTTCTGAACCTCGTGGAGGAGATAGGATTGAACACCCTTAACCCCCCTAATCTTTAGAATATCATGGGGGTTTACGGATCCTTCCGTCAGTTCATCTCCCGCTTCCACATGCTGCCCCTCACTGACACTTATGCGAGATCCGTATGGGATCAGGTAGGTCTTGCTTTCTCCATCTTCGCTTGTGATGACTACTTCCCTCTTTTTCTTGGTCTCATTGAACTTAGCTATACCGGATATCTCTGAAATAACCGCCAGTCCTTTAGGCTTACGTGCCTCGAAAAGCTCTTCTACCCTGGGAAGGCCTTGAGTGATATCGTCTCCTGCAATTCCGCCGGTATGGAAGGTTCTCATGGTTAGCTGAGTTCCTGGTTCACCAATGGATTGGGCCGCAATAATTCCTATGGCTTCACCGATATTAACCGGCTCGCCTGTTGCCATATCACTACCATAGCATTTTGCACATACCCCGTGGTCGGTTCTGCAAGTAAGAACAGAGCGAATATCCACTTCAGTAATGCCTGCTTCTATAATCTGATCAGCAAGGTCGTGGGTAATCATCTCATTGGTCCGGACTATGATTTCATCCGTTTCAGGGTGTCTAATGTCTTCAGCTGAATAGCGACCTATAATCCTATCTGATAGGGGTTCGATAATCTCATCAGAAACTCTTATCTCTCTTACAGTAATACCCTGAGCTTTTAGGCCTACCCTGGCAAAACAATCATCTTCCCTAACGATTACATCCTGGCTGACATCAACCAGTCTCCTGGTTAGGTAGCCTGAGTCAGCTGTTCTAAGAGCAGTATCCGCCAGTCCTTTTCGAGCACCATGAGTGGATATGAAGAACTCAAGTACCGTCAATCCCTCACGGAAATTTGCCCTAATAGGCAGCTCAATAATCTTTCCGGTAGGATTAGCCATCAAACCACGCATACCTGCTAATTGACGAATCTGATTAATACTTCCTCTGGCTCCAGAATTAGCCATCATATATATAGGATTAAAGTGATCCAGGCTGTCCATCAATGCTTTGGTTACCTGGTCTGTAGCTTTATTCCAAGTGTTTATGACTTTCTCATAACGCTCTGCATCAGAGATAAGCCCTCTTCTGTACTGTCTTTCTACATTAATGACTTCCTTGTCTGCCTCAGTTAGTAATTCTTTCTTTTTATCAGGAACCACTATGTCGGAAGCGCTTATAGTTATAGCACCTTTGGTAGAATAGTGGAAACCAAGATCCTTAATCTTGTCAAGAATCACGCTAGTTTCTGTAGCCCCATATTTTCTATGGCATCTATCTACAATCTGGCCTAAAACTTTCTTGCCTACTACTTCGTTTACTTCTAGGTCGAAAAGCTCATCAGGATTTGTCCTGTCCTTTAAGCCTAGATCCTGGGGGATAGCTTCGTTAAAGATAACCCTTCCCGCAGTTACATCAATAAGCTTAGATACTGTTTGACCATCAACTTCCCTCTCGACCTTCATCTTTATAGGTGAATGTAGGTCTATGCTTCCGGTACTATAGGCCATAATAACCTCATCTGCTGAGCCAAATACCTTGCCTTTACCCTTGCCATCCTCGCGAATGCTGGTTAAGTAGTATGTCCCTATAACCATATCTTGGGTAGGGCTTACTACCGGTCGCCCATCGGAAAGTTTTAGAATATTGTTGGTTGATAGCATCAAAAATCTTGCTTCCGATTGAGCCTCAACGGATAAGGGTACGTGGACCGCCATCTGGTCACCGTCAAAGTCAGCATTGTAAGCACTACATACCAATGGATGAAGTTGGATAGCCCGCCCTTCAACCAATACAGGCTCAAAGGCTTGAATTCCAAGTCTGTGAAGAGTGGGTGCACGGTTGAGGAGGACCGGATGTTCGCTTATTACTTCCTCTAATACATCCCATACCTCACTTCTAACCTTCTCTACCATCCGCTTTGCACTCTTTATATTGTGAGCTAACTCCTTTTCTACCAGCCTCTTCATTACGAAAGGCTTAAAGAGTTCAAGAGCCATCTCTTTAGGCAAACCGCATTGATACATTTTTAGTTCTGGGCCAATTACTATAACTGAGCGTCCAGAATAGTCAACCCGTTTTCCTAGCAAGTTTTGCCTAAATCTACCTTGTTTTCCCTTTAGCATATCGCTTAAAGATTTAAGTGCTCTGTTTCCAGGGCCTGTGACTGGACGGCCTCTTCTACCATTATCTATGAGAGCATCCACGGCTTCTTGCAGCATTCTCTTTTCATTTCTGACAATAATGTCAGGAGCTGCTAAGTCCAGTAATCTCTTCAGCCTGTTATTTCTATTTATTACTCTTCTATATAGATCGTTGAGATCCGATGTAGCAAAACGTCCTCCGTCCAGCTGGACCATGGGACGCAGCTCTGGCGGAATAACGGGTATAGCATCCATTATCATCCATTCAGGCTTATTTCCGGATTTACGGAAGGCCTCTACCACTTCCAAACGCCTTACTACTCTTATTTTTTTCTGACCGGTGGCGGTTTTAAGCTCTTCCCTGAGTTCCTTGGACATCTTATCAAGATCAATGCCCTGGAGAATCTCCTTTATAGCTTCGGCCCCCATTCCGGCCTTAAATCCATTTCCGTACTTTTCATAATTTTCTCGATACTCCCTATCATTCAAGAGTTGAAGTCTTAGTAGAGGAGTTTCGCCTGGGTCTATTACGATATAAGAGGCAAAATACAGTACCTTCTCAAGGGATCTTGGGGATATATCCAGTATAAGCCCCATTCTGCTTGGTATACCCTTAAAATACCAAATGTGGGAAACTGGGGCGGCCAATTCAATGTGCCCCATTCTTTCCCTACGAACTTTTGACCGGGTTACTTCTACACCGCATCTGTCGCAAATTATGCCCTTATATCGCACCCTTTTATATTTTCCGCAATGGCACTCCCAATCTTTTTGGGGTCCAAATATCTTCTCACAAAAAAGCCCATCTTTTTCCGGTTTTAGTGTTCTATAATTAATAGTCTCGGGTTTCTTTACCTCTCCTCTTGACCACTCTCTAATTTTATCTGGAGAAGCTAAACCAATCCGGATTGAATCAAAGTTATTTAATTCGAACAAGGGCCTCTCTCCCTTCCTATTCTAATTCTTACTCGTCTTGGTCTTCATCTGATGTCAAATCTTCGGCATCACTAAAGAGGGTGTCGCTTAAATCAGGAATATCTACAATGGAGTCTAGGTCGAAATCATCAAGATCATCTTCCATACCCATATCATCCTCTTGGCTTTCACGTCCCTCTATATTTACATCGAGTCCATCGCCTTCATCATCACCATCATCCTCCAAGATGTCTATTTCCTCACTCTCTTCGGAAAGCACCTGTACATCCAAAGCCAAACTTTGAAGTTCCTTTATAAGTACCTTAAAGGATTCAGGTACACCAGGCTCTGGAATATTCTCGCCCTTGACTATTGCTTCATAGGTTCTAACCCTACCCACTACATCGTCGGACTTTACAGTTAATATCTCTTGCAGGGTATGGGCGGCTCCATAAGCTTCTAGCGCCCAAACCTCCATTTCTCCAAAACGCTGGCCTCCAAATTGAGCCTTTCCGCCTAGGGGCTGCTGGGTCACTAGAGAATATGGTCCAGTAGACCTTGCATGTATCTTGTCATCTACTAGGTGAGCTAGCTTGAGAAGATACATATAACCCACCGTTACCTTGTTGTCAAAAGGTTCTCCGGTACGACCATCGTATAAGGTTATTTTACCGTCGGCTGGCAATCCTGCCTTATCCAAGGTGTTCATAATGTCTATCTCACTGGCTCCATCAAATACTGGAGTTGCGATCTCCCAACCTAATGCCTTGGCTGCAAACCCAAGATGGGTCTCTAAAACCTGTCCGATGTTCATACGGGAAGGAACACCGAGAGGATTTAATACTATCTCCAGTGGAGTGCCGTCAGGTAAGAAAGGCATATCCTCCTCAGGAAGTATCCTTGAAATAACACCCTTGTTACCGTGGCGTCCAGCCATCTTATCTCCAACGGATATCTTTCTCTTTTGGGCTACATACACCCTAACCAATTCATTTACTCCAGGAGGCAATTCGTCCCCATTTTCCCTAGTAAAGACCTTGACGTCAACTACAATACCGCCTTCACCATGGGGCACTCTGAGAGAAGTATCCCTAACCTCTCTGGCTTTCTCGCCAAAGATAGCCCGCAGTAGCCTCTCTTCGGCAGTTAGCTCAGTTTCTCCCTTAGGTGTAACTTTTCCTACTAATATATCATTAGCCCTTACTTCGGCTCCAATCCTTATAATGCCTCTCTCGTCTAGATCTTTTAAGGCATCTTCCCCAGTGTTTGGAATATCCCTGGTGATTTCCTCAGGACCTAACTTGGTATCCCGGGCATCTGATTCATATTCCTCTATATGAATAGAGGTGTATACATCATCTTTTACCAACTTTTCACTTATGAGGATAGCATCCTCAAAGTTATAGCCTTCCCATGTCATAAAGCCCATAAGTACGTTTCTACCTAGGGCGATCTCGCCATTGTCTGTAGAAGGACCATCGGCTATAATTTGCCCCTTAACCACTTCTTCACCCTCACTAACTATGGGCTTTTGGTTAATGCAAGTTCCCTGGTTGGAGCGTTTAAACTTGAGAAGTTTATATGTGGTGATTTCACCATTTTTATTGCGTATTTCAATGGATGTAGCAGAAGTCTTAACTACTACCCCATTTTCCTGGGCAAGCACTACCACACCGGAGTCCTTTGCAGCCTTGTATTCCATACCTGTTCCTACAATAGGTGCTTCTGTTCTAATTAATGGAACGCCCTGACGCTGCATGTTAGCTCCCATAAGCGCTCGGTTAGCATCATCATTTTCCAAGAAGGGAATCATGGCAGTAGCCACCGAGACTACCTGCTTAGGAGAAACGTCCATGAAGTCCACATTGTTCTTATCTACTTCATAGATTTCATCCCTTGCCCTGGTCATAACTCTATCATCTATAAAGCGACCTTCTTCATCCAAGGGTTCGTTACCCTGTGCTATGACATATTCATCTTCCTCATCAGCAGTCAGATAAACTATCTCATCGGTTACAATACCCTTTTCTTTATCTACTTTTCTATAGGGTGCCTCAATAAATCCATACTCATTGATTCGAGCATAGGTGCTTAGAGAACCGATAAGCCCTATATTGGGGCCTTCAGGTGTCTCTATGGGGCACATACGTCCATAGTGGGAATGGTGAACGTCCCGAACTTCAAAGCCAGCTCTTTCCCGGCTTAGTCCCCCAGGACCTAAGGCACTCAACCTACGTTTATGTGTCAGCTCAGCCAATGGATTGGTTTGATCCATGAACTGGGAAAGCTGACTGCTGCCAAAAAACTCTTTAATAGATGCAGTTACAGGACGAATGTTGATAAGCCCTTGAGGAGTGATAATATCAACGTCCTGAATGGTCATTCTTTCTCTGACCACCCTCTCCATCCTGGATAATCCTATTCTAAACTGGTTTTGGAGCAGTTCCCCTACTGAACGCAGTCGCCTATTTCCTAAATGATCAATATCATCAACATTACCTATATCATGAAGGAGATAAATAATATAATTGACTGACGCTGCAATATCATCTACAATGACATGCTTGGGTATCAATTTATCCAAGTTCTCCTTTAAGGCTTCTTTGAGATCCTGAGTATCGGGGTGTTGGTCCATAATTTCCTTCAAAGTAGGATAATGAACATGCTCATTTATTCCTAGCTCTTCTAGGTCAAAATCCAAATGGTATTTGGCGTCCACAAAGTTATTACCCAGCACCTTAGCGGTTTTATCCTCATCTAAAGCTAGCAACACCTGATTTACACCTGAATTTTGAATTTCTTCAGCCTTATCAAGACCTATCCTCTCACCCTTTTGTACCAATATCTCGCCAGTCTCTATATTTATAATGTCCTCTGCAGATATCCCTCCCGCTATTCTGGAAGCAAGTGATAGTTTCTTGTTGAACTTATATCTACCAAAACGAGCTAGGTCATATCTCCGTGCATCAAAGAACATAGAGTTAAACAGCTGTCTGGCGCTATCCACTGTTGGAGGTTCTCCGGGTCTAAGCCTCTTATAGATCTCTAATAGACCTTCCTCATGAGAGGAGGTATTGTCCTTATCTAACGTATTTAATAATCTTTCATCCTCACCCATTAGTTCTCTTATTTGAGCATCTGTACCAAAACCCAAGGCCCTTAAAAGAACCGTTATTGGGAGCTTTCGGGTACGATCTACCCTAACATAGATGATTTCATTTGAATCCGTCTCATATTCCAACCAAGTTCCTCGATTAGGAATAACCGTAGCTGAATACAATCTTTTCCCGGTCTTGTCTATTGCGTCTGAGTAATATATACCGGGAGAGCGCACCAATTGACTAACAACTACTCTTTCGGCCCCATTTATTATAAAAGTTCCTTGATCGGTCATTAGGGGGAAATCTCCCATAAAAACGTCTTGCTCTTTGACCTCTCCGGTTTCCCTGTTGATCAACCTTACTTGAACTTTTAAAGGTGCCGAAAATGTAACATCCCTTTCCTTACATTCTTCCACGAAATACTTTGGATCCTGTTCTAACTGATAATCTACGAACTCCAATACTAGGTTTTCCGTGTAATCGGTGATGGGAGAAATGTCTCTAAACACTTCTCTAAGACCTTCTTCTAGAAACCATCTATATGATCGTTTCTGAACCTCAATGAGATTGGGCATTTCCAGAATTTCATCTATCCTGGAGTAACTCATACGAGTCTTCTTTCCCATCTTAACTGGATGTACCATTCAACATCTCACCCCTTAAGAATTGATAACCATTAAATATTAAAAGCCCCTTGACCCACAACCCATTGGGCAAAAATGCCAAGGAGCATTATTGTCTATTCTTCCCACAAAAAATGCACTTTATTCCTCATTATTATATAATAACCTTTTCCCTATTTATTTAAAACAAAATTCTACAATCTATAGCATAACGGAAAAAAATGTATACATTAATGCAATTTACAATGCTATCATAATATGATAGCATTGTCAAGCTACTTTTTTGTTTTTAAAAAAGAAAAAGGACTTTCTTCGAGTCCTTTTCTTTTGTATTGAAATTGGATAACTTATTTTAATTCGATCTTTGCTCCAACCTCTTCTAGTTTTGCCTTTGCAGCTTCGGCATCTTCCTTGCTGAGGCCTTCCTTAACTGTATTAGGTGCTCCATCAACAAGGTCTTTTGCTTCTTTTAGACCTAATCCGGTCAGTTCTCTAACAACCTTGATAACCTTAATCTTCTGGCTACCAACATCTGCTAGAACAACGTCAAAGTCAGTCTTCTCTTCTTCTTCAGCAGCGCCGGCGGCTCCAGCTACTGGGGCTGCAACAGCCACAGGTGCAGCAGCGCTTACGCCAAATTCCTCTTCTAAATCCTTTACTAGCTCAGCCAGTTCTAAAACTGTCATATTTTTAATAGCTTCCATAATTTGGTTTTTATCCATCTTTATAAACCTCCATTAATAATTTTATTATAATTTTCTCTTATGCTTCTTTTTCATCTTTAATGGTATTAAGGGCATAGACTAAGGCCCGTGCTGGGCCACTGAGTACACCCACAAGATTGGTAATAGGTGCATTCATGCTACCCAACATTTTAGCAATAAGTTCCTCTCTAGAGGGAAGCTCAGCTAAGTCCTTAATTTCATCAACATCGATTACCTTTCCGTCTACAACTCCTACCTTGAACTCCATCTTTTTATATTTTTTGATGGCTTCAGTTAAAATCTTGGCAGGAGAAACGGGATCATCATCACTAAAGGCAATAGCAGTAGGACCTTCAAGAAAAGGTATAATCTCTTCTATTCCTATCTCCTTGGCTGCTATCTCGGTTAAGGTATTCTTGTATACCTTATAATCCACATTAGCCTGGCGGAAGTTGTTACGAAGTTCTGTTGCTTCCTGAACGTTTAAGCCTTTATAGTCCACCAGTATCGCACTGCTGGCCTTTGAAAACCTATCCTTCAACTCTTCTACAATTTGCGCCTTTTGTTCTCTAACAGACATGTCCCGGTTACACCTCCTCTTAAATTCCTTTTGAATGACACTAAAATACCCTCTTTCCGCATAGTCATAAATGACCGAGGTAAGAGGGCAGTATATTCCTTTTTGCTCTTCCACCTCGGTAGGCCCTATGGTTTAAGCTACCATATAAACTGTTAGTAGCACCTACTGTCTACGGTTAGAAATGTATTTCTTATTCAATTCTTTAAAAGTTTACTACAAGACTTTACTATTGTCAACCTTAAAATATACTTGGATTTATTTTAATTCCAGGACCCATGGTGCTTGAAAGTACAATACTTCTTAAGTAGGTGCCTTTGGCAGAAGCCGGTTTGGCCTTTACTATTGCATCCATAAGCACTGAAAAGTTTTCGTTAATTTTATCAGTTTCAAAAGAAACTTTTCCGATGGGAACATGGACAATTCCTGTTCTATCAACACGATATTCCACCTGACCGGCTTTGATCTCCTCTACAGCCTTGGCTACATCCATGGTAACAGTACCAGATTTTGGATTAGGCATCAAGCCTTTAGGACCTAGGATACGGCCTAAGCGACCTACTAGACCCATCATATCAGGTGTAGCAACACAGACATCAAAATCTAACCAGTTTTCTTGCTGAATCTTTTCTATCATTTCTTCAGCGCCTACAAAATCCGCGCCTGCTTGCTCAGCTTCCTTGGCCTTGTCACCTTTTGCGATTACTAGGACTCTAACAGTTCTACCAGTTCCATGAGGAAGTACTACAACTCCTCTTACCTGTTGTTCTGCATATCTAGGATTTACACCTAGTCTAATATTAGCTTCTATAGTTTCATCAAATTTAGCCTTGGCGGTCTGCTTTACTAGCTCAATAGCTTCTTGGGCATCGTATAGCTTTGTGCGATCTATCAGTTTAAGGCTATCTTGATACTTTTTACCTCTTTTCATCTTCTTACCTCCTTGTGGTATAAGCGAAAGCTTTTACTTTCTCCCACTTCTAGCTTTTATTAAGCAAATTATTATTTTACAACAATACCCATGCTTCTAGCAGTTCCTTCAACCATGCTCATTGCTGTTTCTAAGCTTGCAGCATTTAAATCTGGCATCTTTAGCTCAGCAATTTCTTTAACCTGGTCTTTTGTTATGGTTGCAACCTTTTCCGTATTGGGTCTTCCGGAAGCTAATTCAATACCAGCGGCCTTTTTAATTAAAACAGCAGCTGGAGGAGTCTTTGTTATGAAAGTAAAGGAACGATCCTGATATACTGTAATAACAACCGGAATGAGAAGACCTGCCTGTTTAGCTGTCTTTTCATTAAATTCCTTACAGAATCCCATTATATTAACACCATGTTGACCCAAAGCTGGTCCCACAGGTGGTGCAGGGGTTGCCTTGCCTGCTGGAATTTGCAATTTTATGATTCCAGTAACCTTTTTTGCCATACTAGCACCTCCTCAAGTTATAGATCATATCTTCTGTATCTGCTCGTATTCCAAGTCAATGGGAGTATCTCTCCCAAACATGGATACGGATACACGCACTTTTTGTTTATCAGGATATATCTCTTCGATAACCCCGATAAAGTTCTCTAAGGGTCCTGATATAACCCGTATATTGTCTCCCACTTCTGCTTTTAGCTCTATTGGGATGTCTTCCACGCCCATCTTCCTTATCTCATCATCGCTGAGGGGAATGGGCTTAGAGCCAGGGCCGACAAACCCCGTGACTCCACGAGTATTGCGAATTACATACCAAGATTCATCGGTCATAACCATCTTAACTATTACATATCCTGGGAAAATCTTGCGCATGACGGATTTCCTCTTGCCGTCTTTAACCTCAATCTGCTCTTCCATAGGAACCTTGACCTCTAAAATCAGATCCTGGAGCCCTCGGTTTTCTACCATTTTTTCTACATTTGCTTTTACCTTATTCTCATATCCGGAATAGGTGTGGACCACGTACCACCTTGCTTGGTCCATTTCTTTATCAGACATAAACCCTAGGGTCAAGCTTCCCCCTGACCCGTCCCTCCTTAATTAAGAAATTAGATTAAACAATTGACCTAATCCAAAGTCTACAATCCCAATAACGGCGGCAAATATCAAAATAAGAACCACTACGACAATTGTATAATTGGTCAACTCTTTAGCACTTGGCCATGACACTTTCTTTACCTCAGATACAACTTCGCGAAGAAACTTTCTTATTCCCTTTCTTGGCTTCTTGCTCTTTGCTGCTTTAGCAGCTGATCTATCTTTTGCCATAACAATTCACATCCTTATTTTAGCCACATGGGCTAATGTTATACCAAGTCTTCCCAGCCAAAAGTCTTCTATCTGGTCTCTCTGTGAAGGGTATGACTCTTGCAGAACTTACAATATTTTCTAAGTTCCATGCGATCACTATTGTTTTGCCTATTCTTCATGGTATTGTAGTTTCGCTGCTTACATTCTGTGCAAGCTAACGTTACCTTTACTCTCATATAGAACACCTACCTTACCTATAAATACTTAATTAATTTAACACATATATAGCTTCATGTCAATGAAATTTGTAAGGTGAATCAAATAAGAGACTGGCAGATATTACCAGTCTCTTCTGTCATCCCATTTTACTGTAGATTAGCTGGAAACACTAGCAACAACACCGGCACCGACAGTTCTGCCGCCTTCACGGATAGCAAATCTTAAACCTTCTTCAATGGCGATGGGAGTGATTAGCTCTACGTCCATATCAATGTTGTCACCAGGCATTACC
>JAAYTG010000043.1 GCA_012518075.1 Clostridiales bacterium
ACATTTCCCTTGGATTTAGACATCTTGCCCCCCTCTAGGATTAGCCAACCATGGCCAAATACCTGTTTGGGCAGCTCCTCCCCTAGCGCCATTAACATAATAGGCCAAATGATGGTATGGAATCTGACTATTTCCTTACCTACCAGATGGACATCTGCCGGCCAATACTTCTTAAACTTCTCATCATTATCGGTAAGATATCCAAGAGCCGTAATATAGTTGGATAGGGCGTCTATCCATACATAAATAACGTGATTATCATCAAAGGTAACGGGTATCCCCCATTTAAAGGAAGTTCTCGATACGCACAGATCTTCCAGGCCTGGACGCAAGAAGTTATTGAGCATTTCATTCTTTCTGGATTGGGGCTGGATAAACTCATCATGTTCTTCTATATATTTAATCAGCCTATCCTGATACTTGGACAGCTTAAAGAAATAGCTCTCCTCTTTTACAAGCTCCACTTCTCTATTACAGTCAGGACATTTACCATCGACTAGTTGAAGCTCAGTCCAAAATGATTCGCAGGGTGTGCAGTACCAGCCCTCATATTCGCTCTTATAGATATCCCCTTGGTCATATAGTTTTTTGAATATCTTCTGTACTACCTCTTGATGCTCAGGGTCAGTGGTTCTAATAAAATGATCGTAGGATATATCAAGGGTTTTCCATAGCTCCTTGATTCCAGCCACTATATGATCTACATATTCCTTTGGAGACACCCCTTTTTCTTTGGCTATTCCCTCGATTTTCTGGCCATGTTCGTCGGTTCCGGTCAAAAACATTACATCATAGCCGGTTAGCCTCTTGAAACGAGCCATTGCGTCAGCCGCTACGGTGGTATAGGAGTGACCGATATGCAATTTATCACTGGGGTAGTAGATAGGAGTTGTAATATAAAAAGTCTTATTATCTTTCATTTCCATCATCCTTTCATGTTATTAATTTAATAAATTTATTCCATCTGAAAAGCCTAACCCTTCCAAACCAGCATCCTGCCGGTGGGATCTGCATTGTTTTTTATAAAACAAAAAACCCCTCACTCCACATAGGGACGAGGGGTATTCCATCGCGGTACCACCCTAATTGTCTTTAATCGAAAGACCTCTTTATGCGACTATCATCGCCTGATTCTTTAACGAAATCACCCGTAGCTACCTACTTTATACTTCAGCAACTCCGCTCCGGGGCCATCTTCAAATAAAATTACCGCTACCGGCTCTCACCTCACCCGGCTCTCTAATAAGCGGTTCCTCTATTCTACTCTTCCCTTCATTGCGTTTAGGTATTATCCATTACTCTTTATCTAATAATATATTCAATATTTTATCTAATGTCAACAATATTATACCATGCCCGCACAATCCCATCGGAATAGATGGGCACAATGGGCGCCGTATCCAAGGCCAAACAATCCTCAAGATCCCTTTGTAAGCCTAAGTCCTTGAGAGTTGAATAGTGTGCAGTTTTTGAAAGAACACCGTGAAGGTCTTCCTTGCTGTGTTGGTACATAAATTCTGCCGTCAAGCCCATGTCATCCAACTCTAAGAAAATATTTTTCTTGCGCAAGCCATGGATAAGAGCTCCTGCTACTAGAATATCGTCCGCCGAAAACTTGCCAACGGTACCAGCACATATTATGGCTATATCCTGCCCCAAAGCTGCCAGGTAATCACATACTATGGAAATATTGATAAATGATGCAAGGACCACTTCCTTTGCGTCACTTGCTTTTGTAATAGCCCTGGTCCCATTGGTCGTGGTGATGAGTACAGTCTTTCCCTCTACTTGTTCTCTATAATATTCCCCTGGTGAATTGGATAAATGAAAACCCTCTATCTTCTCAGAGTTTCTCTCTCCGCCTAAAATAAAGGTATCCTTTTCATAATTCTTAGATATATTGACTGCCTCTTCTATCTCAGCAAGAGGTATAACTTCCTTGCAACCATTGTAAAGAGCTGTAATAATAGTACTTGTAGCTCTTAGCACATCTATTACGACAGCAACCTTATCCTTGATGTCTCTTTCCTCTACATAATGCCTAGTTGGATATACGATGACTTTCATGAAAACCTCCTGATAAATTATAACAATTATGTTCATTTTATCATATATCCCGCCATAAGTCGACAATTTTAGGTGACCAAGACCCAGTTTAGGACCCAAATACTATTTGGCATATGACTATGGCTACTAGCAATCCAGTAATATCTGCCAACAGGGCACCCCATAGGGTGTACCTAATTTTTTTTATCCCCACTGCCCCGAAATAGATAGATAGGGTATAGAATATGGTTTCTGTAGCCCCCATCATGGTAGATGCCACCCTGCCTATAAAAGAATCTGGTCCATGTGTCTTAAACAGTTCTCCTAGGATTCCGGTAGAAGCTATTCCCGATACTGGTCTCATGAGAGCTAGGGGCAATATCTCAGCTGGAATTCCCAGTAAGTTAGTAATAGGTGAGATTAGCTTTACCAGGACATCCATAGCTCCTGAAGTCCGAAAAACTCCTATTGCAAGAAAAATAGCTACCATATATGGAAAAATACGAGTAACCGTGGATAGCCCCTCCTTTGCCCCTTCTATAAATGTATCGTAGACGTTGATCTTCTTTATATAGCCGTAGCCCAATACAAAAACAATAAATCCAGGAATAGCAACTATAGATAGGATCTTAATAATTTCTATCATGGGTGGTACCTCCTAAAGATTTTTGCGGCTACTATGCCTACCAATGTGGAACAAGTGGTAGCTATAAGGGCTGTACCGATAATTTCACCGGGGTTTAAGGAGCCGGCAGCGCTTCTAAGTGCAATGACAGTGGTAGGAATAAGTTGGACTGATGAAGTATTTATTATTAAAAACATGCACATATCATGAGTGGCAGTCTCTTTATCTCTATTTATGCTCTGAAGCTCATGTATGGCCTTTATTCCCAGAGGAGTAGCAGCATTGCCAAGCCCCAACATATTGGCAATGATATTCATGGTCATTGCTCCCATGGCAGGATGACCAGAAGGTACGGTTGGGAAGAGCAGGGCCATCAATCTTCTCATTTTTCTTGATATAGCTTCCACTAAACCGGATTTCTCTGCAACCTTCATGAGCCCTAACCATAGGGCATATATACCCAGTAAACCTATACATAGCTCAACGGCGTATTTGGCACCATCTAGAGCAGCTTGGCTAGCAGCTTCCAATTCACCGAATAATGCAGCTGCCAAAAAGCCTAGTAGAATCATTAGCAACCATACTATATTGACCATTTGTAGCCCTCCAATGCTATATAACAAGCTCCCCCTACTATCTAGATGTATGATTGTATAAGCTCAATAGAACAAGGACTTTAATTTTATCTTTAGCCTAAAAAAAGGTTGACTTTAAATGGTATAAATGGTAATATAAAAAGGTAGAATTTGTCGAAATTTGTTTGGGAGGAGGGACATCTATGAAATCTACAGGTATTGTAAGGAAAGTTGACGAACTGGGAAGAATTGTTATACCTATCGAACTGAGAAGAACACTAAATGTGGCAGAGAAAGATGCGTTAGAGATCTATGTAGATGGAGATCAGATTATATTGAAGAAATATGAACCCGCATGTATCTTCTGTGATGATGCTAGGGATATCACAGTTTATAAGGGCAAAAATATATGCAAAAACTGTTTTGGTGAACTAGCCAACAGATAACACTTCCATAAAAGGTCATAAAGGCGATTTATATCGCCTTTTTTTTTGACATATTTTCTCTATAAATAATTCTTCTATAATAAAAGCTTTTAATACTTCTTTTTGAGCGGAATATGGATACTGTGCTCATAAACCTGGTTCTTAGGCAAATCACGTTCAATAGCCACTTTTTTTATGGCTTCTTTCTTGGACATACCCGCATCCATATATGCTAAGATATGGTCCCTTATAGAAATATCCTGAAACCTATTATTGTCTCTTTCCTTTTCACTACCTTCTATGACCAATACAAACTCCCCTCTTGGAGGATTTGAAATAAAGTATTCTATGCTGTCTTCCAGGGAGAAATGTAAAACTTCTTCATAGATTTTTGTCAGCTCCCTTACTACAGCAATTCTTCTGTTGCCCAAACTCTTATTCATCTGTTTTAAGGTAGAAGTGAGGTGATGAGGGGCTTCATATAATATTATGGTTCGCTCTTCATCTTTAAGCTGAGATAAGACTTTCTGTCTAGACTTCTTATCCCTGGGCAAAAAACCTTCAAATACAAATCTAGAGCTAGGCAGTCCTGACAGCACTAGAGCTGATAGACCAGCTGTAGCTCCAGGCAGAATAGTCACGTGAATCCCCCGCTCATGTGCAAGCTGGACCAACCTTTCTCCGGGATCAGAAATACCTGGCATGCCTGCATCGGACACCAAAGCTATATGGTTTCCCTCCTCTAAAAGGGCAAGTATCCTTTCCTCCCTTTCCCTGTCACTGTGTTTGTGATAACTAATAAGAGGCTTTGAAATTTCCAAGTGGTTCAAGAGTTTAAGGGTGTGACGTGTATCCTCTGCCACAATGTAATCAGTCTCCTTTAATATTCTAATAACCCTAAGGGTAATGTCCTCTAAGTTTCCAATAGGGGTAGCGCACAAATATAAAGTTCCCTTGCCCATGTCTCCATCCTCCCTTCACACCTATAAATCAACTTCTCTTTTCCAGATTACAATCTTTAGCTTCTATTTTACAACCATTAACTTCCGGCATAAATCTCTTTTAACTCGTCAGTAAAGTCTCCCTGAGCATCATAGACTATGAGAGGAGGCAACCATGAAAGATGAGGTTTTCCCCCTAGCACTGCCTCTAAAAGTAGCATATTAGGAGCTTTATCCAAGCTGGGATACACCAGCCTTATTTTTTTAGGCTCCAATCCATAATCTCTCATACCCAATAATATATCCCAAAGCCTATTTGGCCGATGGACCATAGATAGGCGTCCCCCTCTTACCAGTAGCTTTGAAGCCGCCTTTAAGACATCATCTAAGCTGCATAATATTTCATGACGTGCTATTGCTTTGGCATGATTGGGGTTTACTAATCCCGTTCCCACCTTTTTATAAGGTGGGTTAGTTGTCACCAATTGATATTTCCGGGTTCCTAAATGATTGGGGGACTCCTTTAAGTCGGCTTCAATAATTTTAATCCTATCTTCTAATTCATTGAGCTTTACACTTCGTCTTGCCATCTCAGCCATAGTTGGCTCAATCTCTATGGCATCAAAATATGTGTCCTCACTTCTACCCGACATTAGTATAGGAATGATGCCCGTACCTGTTCCTAGATCCACTACCTTCTCCCCGGATCGGGCTTTTGCAAAGTGGGATAGGAGCACCGCGTCCATACCAAAGCAAAAATTGTTGGGGTTTTGTATTATTTTTAAGCCCTTAAAATTCAAGTCATCAATTCTCTCGTAATCATTTATCTCTATATCAAGACTAGCACCCATCTTTGTATCCACACTAACCCCCATCCTTTTCTAGCATCATCACCAGCTGCACTTTACTTAGTTCAACCATCTAGGGAAGCAATAAATGCCTCGAGCTGTTCCTCTCCTTGGAAAGCTCCTGGTCTAATATAACGAACAATTCCCTCTCTGTCAATCATATATGTTACAGG
>JAAYTG010000044.1 GCA_012518075.1 Clostridiales bacterium
CGTGGAACCTAAACATAGGATGTATTGAAATCTAGGACCTACGAAGAACCTTTTGTAGATAACGTGTGGAACCTAAACATAGGATGTATTGAAATTTCCAATCAATAGGTTCATAAGTATCTAAATATACGTGGAACCTAAACATAGGATGTATTGAAATTTTTGAATGGTACTTTTGGTGCTAGTAAGTACAAGTGTGGAACCTAAACATAGGATGTATTGAAATGCAGATGGAGAGGAGGGGATTTTAGGGGTCCCCGCCGTGGAACCTAAACATAGGATGTATTGAAATCAAGCTGATGATGTATGGATTCGGCATAATGATTACGTGGAACCTAAACATAGGATGTATTGAAATAATGCTGCCAAAAGAGCAGTCGTACAACAAAGGACGTGGAACCTAAACATAGGATGTATTGAAATGGAAAAGGTTGCAGAGGCTATAGCAAGGGGAATATGGTGGAACCTAAACATAGGATGTATTGAAATTGGCTATCCGGGAGAATCTCTCTGCCGATATCTGCCGTGGAACCTAAACATAGGATGTATTGAAATCCAAAAAGAAAGAGCCCACGCATAGAGGCTCAAAGAGTGGAACCTAAACATAGGATGTATTGAAATACTTTTAATACGTCGGGAAGGTTTACAGCCCTTCGAGTGGAACCTAAACATAGGATGTATTGAAATGAGGAAGAATTTAAGAGTTTTGATGAAGCGGTGGATGTGGAACCTAAACATAGGATGTATTGAAATATAAATGGGCATTTCCTCTCGTTAACTAATCGGTATGTGGAACCTAAACATAGGATGTATTGAAATGGAATTCGCTAAAGAAAACTCATATCGTAGATTTGGTGGAACCTAAACATAGGATGTATTGAAATGGACTAGGAGTATCGCTAAGAAGGCCGTAGATAATAGTGGAACCTAAACATAGGATGTATTGAAGTAGTACTCTTTGTTAGCAACTAGATGGAGTATTTAACCGTAGGGTATCAGAAGAGAAGCTAGATGAAATAATAGAGAAGATAGTATAGCTATTGGCTGTCCAGGATAATAGAAAGCCTAAAAAGAGCAATAACTATCCTACGCGTAAGGCGCGCGCCTATGCCTCATAAAGGAGAAACTCTAACAGAGAGTAGAAAAGCTATTAGAAATAGTTGAAACTCGAACTTCTAACGATTTAAATTTTATATATCAATACCCAAATGACAATAAAACCAATGAATATATAACATTGACCCTAAAGCTATACTTCGCTGTTAAGCTCGGGATGTAATGAAGTTTATTTAGGCTTGATAGGAAGGGGAAGATGGTAAATGACTGCGTTTTTATTGGAATTTATTAACGAATGATTTTGCAAGAGAAAACATGCCAACAATAACTTTGCCCATACTTTATTAAAGAACTAATTGCAAATTATCAGGAAAGATAGTAAGATTAAGGTAATTGATGTTTAAGACATGACATAAGGTGGAGTGGTGATGAATAAAAAGAATTATGCCGTATTTATTGATCTGGAGAATACGGGAGGTAATGTTAATACGCTCAATAAGGTTATAGAGAAGGTAAAAATCCGTGGTGATATTCTTATAGGCAAGGTCTATGGGTATCAAGAATGTTTTTCGGGATTGAAAGAAACCCTACTATCTAATACATTTAATGTATTACCATCCATAAGATATGGCTTTAATCAAAAGAACAACCTAGACATTCAGTTGGTAATAGATGCCTTAGAGGTAGCCTACACCAATCCCTTAATCGATTGTTTTTGTATAGTATCTGGGGATAGTGACTATACGCCTTTAGTAGGCAAGCTCAAATCCATGGGAAAGTTTGTGCTGGGTATATCTCGGTCGGAGGTGGCTTCCAATATTTTCATTAAAGCCTGTAACGAATTTATCTTTTTAGAGACTGTTACTACTGCTACCAAAAGCGAAGATTTATATGGGGAAGACGATTCCATCAGCACTCAAAGAGATTTACTGAAATTAGTACAGAAGATTATCAACGATCAAGGTGATGCAGACGGAACCATGTTTGTAAGTGAACTTAAAAAGACACTGCTTCGCCTCAAGCCAGACTTTAGTGAAAAAAGTTATGGTTATAATTCCTTTGGAAAGCTGCTCAGTAGCATCGAGCAGAAATATGGTGCCCTTCATCTCTTTGGAGAGAATAATTCTTTGAAAATAGAATTAAAAGGTGAGAAGACACCGGTAGTAAAGAGTATTAATCGTTCCAACTGGGTTACTGTTTTTCAAGAGAAGCTAGATGAGTTTAAGCAAAACGGCTTCAAACGCGTGAACCCAAGTATAATAAAGGCAGAGATTCAGAATGATTATCCAGATTTTGATGAGAGACAGATAGGCTTCAAAAAGTTTAGCGACATCATGAAAAGGCTGGAAAAAGACAATAAGGTAAGCATAGAATTCAATGAAGCCAAAACAATGCTTATTAAGATTTTGTGAGATACAAAAAAGATGAAAAATGCATACTTGCAATATCTTGCTAACTC
The DNA here is from genome assembly GCA_012518075.1 of Clostridiales bacterium. GTDB lineage: Bacteria > Bacillota > Clostridia > Caldicoprobacterales > UBA3941 > JAAYTG01. Next base: position 2,516 of record JAAYTG010000044.1, read on the forward strand.
TTTATAAAGTGAGTAAGGATATAAATTCTTTGGCCTTTCGGCAAGTCTGTTGAAGGGCCTTAGCTAATATTATAAAACTTCACTGAATGATAGGAAGAGGTTTGTTGATATGAAGAGAAAAAACTTTGTAGTATTGCTCCTTATATCCTGTCTATTGCTTTTTGTGGGATGCCAGAGTATATCAAATAGTGAGAATGGCAGCTCATCTAATACTCAGGATATAAGAGATGGTTTAATTAATGAAGAGGATTCTAGTTTAGATCCACCCGGTGATACAGAAGATGAAACAGGTCATATAGAAGATGATGAATCAGAAAATCATTTGGACAAAAGTGAAGAACAGGAAGCGACGGATTCTGTTTTAGATGAAAATATTTATAAAGAAGTTAATGACCTTGTATATGCCCTATCTGATATTAATGTCTATAGTGAGGATTCTTTCGATTCGGATATAATATTCACCCTAGAAGAAGACCAGCCAATCCAAAGGGTTGCTTATAATAATCAATGGAGTAAAGTGGCATCAGAGGGGCAAGTTTATTTTATTGCTAATGAATACATAACCACAGATGAGCCTGTAATTCCAAAAAAGAAAATTGTCATAGATGCAGGACATCAAGGAAAAGCAAATCTTCAGCATGAGCCTGTAGGGCCTAATGCAACTGAAACAAAGCCAAAGGCTTCATCGGGAACCTCAGGTGTAGTCACTAAATTAAATGAGTATGAATTGAATCTAGAAGTATCCCTGAAACTGGAGAAAGAACTTATAAGCAGGGGTTATGAAGTTATTATGATTCGTACCACTCATGATGTAGATATAAGTAATAGGGAAAGGGCGGCTGTTGCCAATGATGCATTGGCAGATGCATTTGTACGCATCCACGCCAATGGAAGCGAGGATAGGAATGTAAAAGGAATGCTAACCCTGTGCCCTACACCATTCAATCCTTACATAAGTCATCTTTATGAAGAATGTAAAGCTTTATCCAAATCCATTTTGGACAATATGGTTGAAGCTACTGGTGCAAAACCTAGAGGGATATTGGAGACGGATAATATGAGCGGTATAAACTGGAGTAAAGTTCCGGTAACCCTTGTAGAGATGGGTTTTATGACTAATCCTGAAGAAGATAAATTAATGGCTGATCCAGATTATCAGGATAAGATTGTTCAAGGGATTGCTAATGGATTAGATGAATATTTTAGTCGTTAAGGAGGAGAACTATGTTTTGTAGTAAATGTGGAAAAGAGATACCAAACAGTGCAAAGTTTTGTGGGTTTTGCTGAGCTCAAATTGGTACAAGTGGGGTTCCCACTACACCACAACCGGCAAGCCAGCCGGCTCCAAGAGTGAATAAAAAGGTGCAACCGGCGGGCCAACCAGCTCCAAAGACGAGTACAAAGCCCAAATGGTCGCCTGCTTTAATTGTTATGTCTGTCATATTAGTAATTGCCGTTGCAGGTGTAGGTTTTTATTTTGTAAAAGAGAAGTTAATCCCCTATTTGAATCCTACATCGAACTACAATTCTGCAATGACGGAATCGCCGGATCCTGACGAAAATAAAGAGAATGCTGATAATAAAAAAGAGATTACGGAAAATGAGAATGCTGATAATAAAGAAGAGATTGCAGATAATAGGAATGTTGATAATGAAGAGGAAGAACAGGATGGGAAAATAGATGGAATAAGATTTAAACAGAATGAAATAGTTGTTGATCTAGGCCAAGATATAAATTTGTGGGAATTCTTAATAGCCGATGGCGTTGAAAAGAGTCATATTATTTGGTCAAGTGATAATCCCTATGAAATTATGATTAGCCAAGATGGTGTTGCAAAAGCTTTATCTGCTGGAGCTCAGGCCAATATAACAGCCAAGAATACTAAAGACGATAGTGAGCTTGCTATATGCAAGGTAATAACGAACACCGAGGGTGCTATAGAGAACCCAAATGATGACAGTACAGAATTAAACTCCATAAATGTATATGAGAGTAACTATAATCCTGCTGTAAGAAATAAAGGGTACAAATGGGATAATACTCTGTTCTATACTTTGGAAGAGTTTTCCCTAGAGAGCGATAGTGATGGCCAGATATATTACTATGATCTTGAGAGAAAACAACTAATTAATGAGCAAACACAAAACGAAATGGAATATGAGATATATCGTAATCCAGACACCGGAATAGTTAACAAAATTGTTAGTATTGAATATTTTGATGGTTATGTGGAAATAACTGATTACTATTATACGGATAATGGAGCCATAAACTTTATTTTTGTGAAGCAATCTTTAAACTATGATTCTACCCAAGCTATTCCAAGCAATGCGGGACAGCGTTATTACTTTCACAGAGATGTAATGGTAAAATGGCGAATTGTTGATGAAGATGAAAACCAGAAGAATTACATACTAGGTGAGGCAGAAAAAGCTCGAGGATCTAATAGTGGAACTGTAATTTTGTACGATGATTTAAGTCAGCAGCTAAAGAAAAGCTTTGATGAGGTTGAAGTGAAAATGATAAATGCGGCATATAATACATTTAAGAAAGTTGTTTCAGAACCTTAAAGTTTGATTTGTGATATAATGTTGTTATAGGGTTTAAAGTTTTTCTTGTGCAGGCAGATTAGTTGTGATATAATTTAGCCTTGTAACATCCTTGCTCTGTGTAATAGCACAGGGCCTAAGTCCAAAAGGAGGTGAATAGTGTGAATAAGTATGAATCAATTTATATCCTACGTCCTACAATGGAAGAGGAAGCTGTCAAGGCTATGGTTGAAAGGTTTTCCAATCTAATTACCACAGAAGGTGGACAAGTAGACAACATTGACGAATGGGGAAAGAGAAGATTAGCATATCCTATTCAAGATTTTCGTGAAGGCTACTATGTATTGATGAAATTTAGTGCGAGCTCTGAACTACCCAGTGAGTTGGAACGTATTTACAAGATCACTGATGATGTAATCCGTTATATCATTGTACGTGATGATGAACGTGACGATGAACGTGACGATGAATAATAAGGAAGGTGTCGATTATGTTAAACAAAGTTGTATTGATTGGACGGTTGACTAGGGATCCGGAGCTTCGATATACTACTGGAGGAGTAGCTGTAACCAGATTTAGCCTGGCAGTAGAACGTAGCTTCACTAATCAGCAAGGCGAAAGAGAGGCAGACTTTATTCCTATTGTAGTATGGAGGGGTTTAGCTGAAAATTGTGCCAAATACCTGAATAAGGGCCGATTGGTAGCAGTGGCTGGCAGGATACAAACTGGAAGCTACGAGACACCAGAAGGACAACGCCGATATACAACTGATGTGGTAGCAGATGATGTCAGATTTTTAGAATGGGGAGATAGAAATACAGGTAGGGGTTCTGACTCCGATGGGACTCAGGATAGTCACGACACCAGCCCTCCTGGTTACAATCCCTTCGAAGGAGACGATGACGAACTTCCATTTTGAGGACAAGGAGGTAGAGATATATGGCTGAAGAAAGAAGAAGACATAGAGGCGGAGCAAGAAGAGGCAGAAGAAAAGTTTGTGTCTTTTGCATCGATAAGGTAGATAAAATTGACTACAAAGATGCATACAAGCTTCGTAAATATATAACAGACCGAGGCAAAATTCTTCCTAGAAGAATTTCCGGTAACTGTGCTAAACATCAGCGTAAACTAACATTAGCCATCAAGAGGGCGAGAGCTATTGCACTATTGCCCTATACAAGCGAATGATTATTATATGACATAAAAAGCGAAAATGCCTATTTAGATGGCTCTTCGCTTTTTTATATTGGTGCTTGGAGCTCCCTATTCAAGAGGAACTAGGTTAAGCATATCACCTTTATCATCAACATTTATGTAGGTATGGGGAACATCTCCCACTATGATAGTTTCTGTGACAGGCACACGTGAGGAAATGTTTATATCTGCGGTGTTTAAGGGTATGGCAATGCGTATGCGGGCTTGTAAGGTTAGATATATTTTATGGCGGGTTTGGTTTATCCCCGAATATTCAAATTCCGATTCAAAGTCTGTGGAGACTGCAGGGAAGGATATTATCCTAACGGGGATCTTTGGTCCCATACCAGCCAGGAGCTTACTGCCTGTAATGGTACCTAGAGGTATGGCAATACCCTCATCCCCTTTGGAACGTATGGTCTCTTGGGCGATATTGGAGACCTGTGCAGCAAGATCATTCATTTTCATGGTGTTGGCCTGAATCATGGCTACGTTTCCGTCTGTATCCGTTAACACGTTGACAAAATCTGTATATTTAATATTGCTACCTAGGGTATCCTTTACTGCATCGATAATAGCAACTTGGGCAATGGATTGTATTCTGGCCTCAGAAAAGGTTATAATGGCAGGATTGATATTTCGATCGATAAATACAAATGTCAGTAATGCCAAACATAATAAAATGACCAAAGTACCTAAGAGGCCTAACTTTGCAAAACGAAGTTTTTTAAAGGTTCTCAAATGGGCACACCTCCATTTTCCCTACTTTATACAATGTATGTAAGGAAACAAAAAAATTGACAAAGTATCGGCTTCCATATACAATGAATTTTATACTAAAGGCGTTAGCGGAGATAAAAAATGAGAAAAATAGGTTATTTAGGTCCGGAAGGAACTTTCACCCATGATGCGGCTCTTATCTATACAAGGGATCTTGCTTGTGATCTTGTTGAGCATAAGAGTATACAGGAGCTAATTTATGCAGTGGTAGAAGGCAAAGTATGCCAAGGAGTAGTTCCTATAGAAAATGCAGTTGAAGGTACTGTCAACTTAACCATTGATATATTGGTCCATGAAGTTGACTTAAATATAGTGGGGGAGATTGTTATCCCTATCTATCATTGTCTAATGGCCAACAAAGGAGTGGCCATGGAAGATGTGACCAAGGTCTTGTCTCATTCTCAAGCTTTGGCTCAATGTAGAAGATTTCTGGATAAGCACCTACAGGGTGTCAAAGGAGAGGTCACGGAAAGTACTGCTGCAGCGGCCGTGTTGGTCAGGGATAGTCAATTGCCCTGGGCGGCTATAGCCAATCGGCGAACTGCTGATATTTACGGACTGAATATCCTAAAAGAGGGAATTCATGATCATGATGGCAATAGTACCCGATTTCTAGTTATTGATCCTAGGGAAGCCCAAAGGACAGGACATGATAAGACAACTTTGGCTTTTACCGTAGATCATCGTCCCGGGAGTTTGTATCATGCTCTTAAGATCTTCGCAGATATGAATATAAATCTGACCAAAATTGAATCTCGGCCTATGCGCACACTCCTCGGTCAATATCTTTTTTTAGTCGATTTGGAAGGACATAAGGATGACACAACCATAAAAATTGCATTGGATAGATTAGAAGAAAAATGCAGGTTTATCAAAATATTAGGCTCCTATCCAAGATTTTATTCTTAATAGGTAGGAAAAATACGGCTGATAGCGAATAGTATTATTAAGACTTTGCTATGATATCTAGGAAATGGAGTTGATATAGTGGCGCGGGGAAGGGCCGGAGACTTTGATATTACTAAAAATATTCGATTGATAGAGTGGCTAAAAAGCCAAATGCTCAACTCGGTAGCCCGAATATTCACTATGCTGGCTAGTGGCGCTAAAGTTTCCCAAGAAGCTTTGGCTAGCTGCCTAGGCAATATTATTGTTGCCTGCTATCTTCTTGGCAGGAGATTGGGCATTCACTATGCATTGATTGATCAAACCATCGAAGATCAGATTCGATTGGGGATAATAGAAGAAAATGAGATAGAAAAAAACTATGGAGATCTATCGGAGCTTCAACAACATTTAAGGGATTCTGGCGTGGATTCTTAGAAATTATTATGGAGTGTATATAATGGAAAAACCTTTAAGGGCAGTTATAGAAGGCATATTAGTAGGGGTCATAATTAGCATTTTGGCCATGGTCTTCTCTATTATACCTATATTAAGTATCTTGATATTATTATTTCCCGTTCCACTGGTGGTGGTAGGGATTAAGCGAGGGACCTTGGCAGGGATTGTTGGCTTAGTAGTCTCTTCTTTTATAATGGGATTATTTATTCATCCTTATTTGGGTATTATAGTCTTTTTGTTAAATGTTTTTATAGTTTTAAGTCTAATGGTTGTCTATAGGAAAAAACTAGACATGAACGAGTCTATAGTTCTATCTGCTGGAAGTTTAGTCTTATCCGTAATAGTGTCCATACAGGCTTTCTCTTGGATGACAGGTGAAAGCTTCTTTGGTTTTCTATGGAACAGGATAGAAACCATATTAAACTCTAACCTGGTCCAAGTAAATAGAATTATGGAATTCTACAAGACTTTAGGGCTTATAGACAATGGATATTCAGCTGAAGGGTTTATTCAAATGACTATTGGACAAATGAAGGATATGGTGCCCCTAATTCCTTCTACGCTGCTTATAACTTCACTGCTGCTGGGAGGATTAAATTTTCTGGTATCCAGGCTCTTATTAAAGAAGCAAGGCCTATCGGTTCCTGTTTTGCCGCCTTTCAGAAGATGGTTTCTTCCTAGGGGGACAGGACGAGGATTTTTTGGCCTTATGCTGGTTGCAATTATAGGGACCTTGATCAATCTGCCAAACTTTGATGTAGTTTTATATACCATTTCCTCGGTTTTTACCTTTGTTTTCACTATACAGGGTTTGTCGGTAGTGAGTTTCTTTTTAGCAGAGAAGCAGGTGTCTGGGTTTGTGGGTGTATTGATATTAGTGGCAGCATTTATATTACTGTCGTTTGCCTTAACATTTCTGGGTATTTTTGAACAAATCTTTGCTGTTAGAAGGGCATATGATATCCGTAGAGGAGACTAGTTTAAAGGTGGGATCCTATGAAAAGATCTATAATTAAAGAGCTTTATTATAAAATTAGAGCCCGAAATCGTCAGGATAAGGAAATGATGAAATATCGAGAAGACCCTTCTTTGACCCTGGACTTGACTACAAAAGAGACTATTCTGACCGTTCCTATACCCATGGTGGTGACTGAGCTAGATGGTACCATCATTTGGTACAATCCACCCTTTAATCAGCTTATTAAGGAAGGAGAGCTGATAGGCAACAATCTAGGTAAATACCTAGAAGATTTAGGTTTTAACTTCTTGTCGATAGTGCAGAGCAAGTCTCAAGAGGTCAAGTTCAATGACAAGGTGTATAGTGTGACCTGTTCGCCCATACAGATGAAGGGGGATATTGGCCAATCCAAGACGGTATTTATATTCTATTGGCAGGATAGCACAGCCCAAAAGGGTATGGAGGAGAAGTACAGAAAAGACCAGCTGGTATTAGCTTACGTATATGTTGATAATTATGATGAAGTGTTAGCCAATACCGATGGGACGGATAGACCCATGGTCATAGCTGAGATAGAAGGCAGGCTGGGTAAATGGGCTATGAGCCTTAATGCAGGCTGGCAGAAATATGAACGAGGGAAATTCCTTATGATAATGGACTCGGATATACTGGATATATTAGAGTCCAAAAAGTTTGATATATTGGACCATGTTCGCGAAATAGATATGGGCAATCAAATGACCCCTACTTTAAGTATTGGAGTAGGGGTTGAAGCTAATACTCCAGCCCGGAGTGCAAACTATGCTCAGACCGCCTTAGATATGGCCCTAGGTAGAGGTGGAGATCAGGCGGTAGTAAAGCGTGGGAGCAAGCTATACTTCTATGGGGGTAAGACCAAGGCGGTGGAAAGACGAACCAAGGTCAAATCCAGAGTTATAGCCGGCGTACTTCGTGAGCTTATGGAGCAATCCAGAGATGTATTTATTATGAGTCATGAGTTGCCGGATTTGGATTCTATAGGTTCGGCCTTAGGCCTATATAGATGTGCCAAACATATAGATAAGGAAGCCCATATTATATTAAAGGAGTCTAATCCTTCAGTACAATACCTTGTAGAAGAAATAGTAAAAAGAGAAGAATATCAAGATTTATTCATCTCACCCAAAGAGGCTATAGATGGGCTAGATTCTAATTCTCTGCTTATAGTGGTAGATACACACCGTCCTAGCTTTACAGAGGTGCCTGAGCTTTTAAATCTAATAGAAAAGGTGGTAGTAATAGATCATCATCGCAGAAGCGCTGAATCTATTGAGAATTCTATTCTAACCTACTTAGAACCCTATGCTTCTTCGACCAGTGAGCTGGTAGCGGAGATAGTACAGTATTTTGATGAGAAACTTAGACTAAAGCCACTTGAGGCTGATGCACTTTTAGCAGGCATCACAATGGATACCAAGAGCTTTACCTTTAAAACCGGGGTGCGTACTTTTGAAGCAGCCTCCTATTTGAAGAGGGCAGGAGCGGATCCTACATCAGCTCGCCAATTCTTTAAAGACGATATAGAGACCTATATAGCAAGGTCTGAGACGGTGAAACAGGCTCGTATATTGGCTCCTGGTATCGCTACTTCACAATGTCCTCCAGGGGTAAAGAATCCATCCCTCATTGCGGCCCAGGCAGCTGACAGCCTCCTTACCATTCGTGGGATCCATGCTTCCTTTGTTTTGGCCCAGGTTGGTGATGGGGTAATTATTAGTGGTAGATCTTTGGGTAATATTAATGTACAATTAATACTAGAGAAGCTGGGCGGTGGAGGTCATCTGACTATTGCAGGAGCCCAGTTGGAGAATATCTCTATGGAGGAAGCTAAAAGCAGAATAACAAATGCTGTAGAAGAATACTTAAGCGAGGAAGGTGAAAGCAAATGAAAGTGATTTTGCTTAAAGATGTAAAAGGTTCAGGAGTTAAAGGAGATGTCATAAACGTAAGTGACGGATATGCTAGGAATTATCTTTTTCCCAGAGGATTGGCAACAGAGGCTACTCAGGGCAAGCTCAACGAACTAAAAGCTAGGGAGAGGGCAGAGCAAAAGCGAAGAGAGCAGGAAGCTGATGAGGCCAGAGCAATGGTAAAGAGATTATCAGAGCTCACCTTGATTATAAAGACCAAGAGTGGGGAGAATGGTAAGCTTTTTGGTTCTGTAACCAACAAGGAGATTGCTGAGGAACTGAAAAAGCAGCACAAGATTGATATCGACAGAAAGAAGATAGTCTTGGCCGAACCTATTAAACAACTGGGAGAGATGGAACTTGAAGTTAAGCTATATCCCGAAATCAGCGGAAAACTAAAAGTCAAGGTAGAGGAAGTATAGAGTATGAGCATGATGGATACTCTATCTAGAATGCCTCCCCATAATGCGGAGGCAGAGCAGTCGGTATTAGGCTGTATGTTGCTGGACAAAGAGTCAGTGGCTGCGGCTACTGACTTTCTTGACAGCCAGGATTTTTATGCCGACTCTCACAAAGAAATATTCGACAGTATGATGGAGATATATGAGCGGGGTGAGCCCGTTGACCTGGTTACAGTAACGGAGCAGTTAAGACAGCGGGGTACATTGGAAGCCGTTGGAGGCGTAACATATATAAGTGATCTCTCCATGTCGGTACCAAGTACTGCCAATGTTAAATACTATGTAAGCATCGTAGAGGAAAAAGCTATCTTGCGTAGGCTCATTTCGGCTTGCAATGAGATTATTAGAGAGAGTTATGAGGCCAGGGAAGAGATTGATCTAATTATAGATTACGCTGAAAAAAGTATCTTTCAAATTACTCAGAGGAATACTGCAAGCGACTTTGAGCCCATCAAGACTGTCCTTTTGGAGACCTATGCCAGAATTGAGGAGTTGTCCAAGAATAAGGGGCAGATCATTGGGGTGCCCACCGGTTTTGATGACTTTGACCGGAAGACCTCAGGGCTCCAACCATCAGACTTTATTCTAGTGGCTGCTCGTCCCTCTATGGGAAAGACCAGTTTTGTACTGAATGTAGCCCAGCATGCAGCCCTTCATGCCAAGGTACCGGTAGCTATATTTAGTTTGGAAATGGCCAAGGATCAATTGGTACAGCGTATGCTAAGCTCTGAAGCCAATGTAGAGCTACAAAAGATTCGTACCGGTGATCTTAGTGAAAATGAATGGATTAAACTGGTAGAAGCCGCAGGACCTCTATCCCAAGCCCCTATCTATATCGATGATACCCCTGGCATATCGGTAATGGAGATGCGTTCAAAGGCACGTCGATTGAAGCTGGAGAATGGGCTGGGTATGCTCATTATAGATTATCTACAGCTCATGTCCGGAAGGGGCAGGGCGGAAAGCAGGCAGCAGGAGATATCAGAAATCTCCAGATCCTTAAAGGCCTTGGCTAGGGAGCTTTCGGTGCCGGTTGTAGCATTGTCTCAGCTTAGCCGAGCCCCTGAGGCAAGGACCGACCACAGACCTATGTTAAGTGACCTTCGAGAATCAGGTGCTATTGAGCAAGATGCTGATCTGGTAGCTTTTTTGTATAGAGATGAATACTATAATCCAGATACGGAGAAGAAAAATATAGCCGAGGTAATCATCGCAAAACAACGTAATGGCCCTACAGGTACAGTGGAATTGGTATGGCTAGGTCAGTTTACTAAATTTGCAAATTACGAAAGAACCCATCAGGAATTCTGATGGGCTTTTTTAATGTAGAAACTATTTACTTCTAGTTTATTTTTGTCTTAGCCTAATATCACTGCCTCTGAATCTAACCAGCATAGTGTTGGAGACATCGAAGAGTCGAGAGGTAATTCGGTCAGAATACCGCTGTCTAAGGTCCGATAGACTTAGATTAGTGGATAGGAAGGTGTGACTTCGTTGTAGGGTTCTCTCGTTTATGATATTAAAAAGATCCTCGGAAGTATAGTTGTTACGCCTGGTTTCAGTGCCCAGGTCATCAATTATCAAAGCATCTACCTCAAAGAGCTGTCTTTGTAGACCCTCATAATTATTCTTATCCGATATAGAGCTATAAAAGAGCTGATCGAATAGCTTATAGGCGGATATTCTAATCACTGTATAACCTTGATCCATTATGGACTTGGCCATACAATTGAGTAAAAATGTCTTGCCAAGACCAGTCTTACCGGTAAACAAGATAGTTTTTCTATGGTTGTCAGGGAATTTTGAAACATAATCTATAAGCCTATCCCTAAGCTGGACCATGTACTGTCTTTGGCTAAGCTTACTATTTTCTAAAAGCTCATCCGAAAAGACCATCGGATCGAATGTAGAAAAGTTTTCAAAATCAAGGTCCTGGATATTGGATAGCTGATAGGACTTTTCCAGTAGTCGCTGAATAAGGCAGCCACATTTTTCTTTAATAGGATAGCCTACATAACCCGTATCTTCACATTGTGAACAACGATAGCGCATCTCTAGATAATCCCTAGGATAGCCATTTTCATCTAGTAGCTCAATCTTTCTAGTCTTTAGCTGGGCTATTTCTTTCTGCAATTGATCTATGACAGTAGATGAATCATTGGGATTAAGGATAATCTCTCGGGATTGCCTGGCCATAAGCTCGACCATATCCCTATCTATCTTAGCCAGCTCAGGAATCTTATTGAATATTTCCTGCCTTCGCTGATGTAGGGATCGAGATTCCTCCCTTTGAATAGCATCGTATTCTTGAAGTATCTCCCTTAAAAAAACCTCACTCATATTTATCTACTTCCTAATTTACGCATTTTCTATATCCTCAAAAAGGTGCTCCAATTCTTCATCGGTGTAAGAATGCTGTTCAAATTGATTGAAATCCACCTGTTTTCTGATAGAAGGAGATTTATCAGCCTCTGCATTAAGGCCTTGAACATGACGCTCATGCTCGGCCTTGGCCTCCTTAACCGATGTAATACCTCTTTCATGCCAATTGTTTAGAATCTTATTGATAAAGGGCAGTTTATTCTCCGCCATAGTAGAATACTGAGCAGCCAAGAGAATTAGCTCATAGGATAGATTCCATTCCTCAGTCCACTTCTTGAAGACCTTTTGGTCAGAGGCTGTAACTTCCCTATTATCCCCGGCGCGCTCAAGAACGGTTTTTATCTCATCTAATAGGATCTTCTTCTGTTTCAGATAGTTTTTAATATCCTGAGATTTAATAAAGCCTTCTTCTTTCCACCTAGTTAGAATCCCATCCACCTGGTTTATATGGCTTCTGGATCTTTTCCGGACAGCTTGTCTGCAAGCAACAAGGACAACCTCATGATCCATTTGCCAACTATTGGTCCACTTTAGGTATAGGGCCTGGTGCTCAGGTGTAGGGGCAGTATTCTTGTAGCCTAGGTTAAAGAGAACTTCCTTAACCTTATCGTTAATGTCATCCCTAGAAGCGAAGTACTGCTTTATCTCTTGCTGGGAGGAAAGACCCAGCTTGTGTAGATTTTCTAAAATTTTATCCAAGTAGGCCATATTGGGGGATTGGATCTTGGTAGTCTCCTTGCAGGCTTCCAGAATACCGTTGAGAGGAAGGCTCCAAAG
>JAAYTG010000045.1 GCA_012518075.1 Clostridiales bacterium
ATAGGGATTAAACTAATAGATATTAAGCACCTTGTTGATAATGGAATAAACCCAGAAGTTCTTATAGAAATTTTACGAAAAAAGCAAGAGTATTGGGAAAATCAAATAGAGATAGCAAAATTCAATATAGAGAACATTGAAAGAATTAAGGCAGCTACTATTTCTAAAATAGAACAAGTTGAGAAAGAAGATAAAGAACAACCTAATGCTTATAAAATGGCTAGACTTGTGTGCCTTGAGAACTTGAAAGTAGAAACTCTTCTTTCTGAGGTTCTTTGGTTGTAATATTGTATATCTAAAAATAATGTATCATCTAAAAACGAATTAGATAAAAAAATTAGGATCAAAACCTTATACTAAAAAAGAATTAATGAGAGCTTAACTGCCGGATATGAAATTTTTGGCGGATAATAGAAAGATATGCTATAATATTATTAAGAATAAAAAGAGATTTGGTGGGTAAATGTGGGAAAACGTCGAGTTATAAGATTGTTGATTTATTGTCTAATACTCCTAGGCCTATTAACGGGATGTTTCCGAGGACAGGATGACCATGGATTAAATCCTAAGAAACCAGTTTCTTTAGAAATATGGCACTATTATAATGGTCCCCTAAAGATGATTTTTGATAATTTGATTATGAAATTTAACGAGACGGTAGGGCTAGAGAAGGGGATTATCATAGATGCTTTTAGTCAAGGAAATGTGGATGATTTGGAAAGAAAAGTGTTAAAAGCTGTTATCAATATGGCAGACAGCGAGCAGACTCCGGATATGTTTGCAGCCTATCCCGATACTGCATATCTGGTTGATCAATTGGGCCATTTAGTTGACCTGGAAGATTATTTAAGTCCCGATGAAATAGAGCAGTATATAGCTTCTTATATTGAGGAAGGCAGATTAAATGTTAATGGAGGACTAAAGATTTTCCCAATCGCAAAAGCGACAGAGGTAATGATGGTAAACAAAACAGATTGGGACAAGTTTGCAGAGGTTAATGATGTCAAGCTAGAGGATTTAGAAACCTGGGAGGGTTTAGCAAAGACTGCTGAGAAATACTACCAATGGACAGATAGTCTTACACCAACTCCAAATGATGGGAAGGCTTTTTTTGGCAGAGATGCAATGACCAATTATATTATTGTAGGATCTAAACAATTAGGTAAAGAGATCTTCAGCGTGGAAGATGGACAAGTAAGCCTGAACATAGATCCTACTATAATGCGCAGATTATGGGATAGTTTTTACATTCCCTATGTAAATGGATACTATAATGCTGTAGGGAAATTCCGATCCGAAGATGTAAAGATAGGTGAGATAATAGCTCTAGTATGCTCCACATCAGGAATTGGATATTTTCCCGATAGGGTGATCACCGACCATAACCAATACGATATCGAAAGTGTGACATTACCCCTTCCCAATTTTGAGGATACTGCTCCTTACGCAGTCCAACAGGGTGCAGGCATGGCAGTGCTAAAGTCTAGTAAAACTCAAGAATATGCTTGTGTTGAGTTTCTAAAATGGTTTACGGGTAAGGAGAGGAATATAGAATTTGCCATAAAATCTGGATACATGCCTGTCAAAAAGGAATCAAACCAAATCCAAGTTATAGAAGAATATGCTGCTAACAGTAGCGATGAGATAATTACAAATCGACTTCAAAATTCACTACCATCCATTGCAAAACAGCTTCAAAGCTATGAACTATATACTAGCAAACCCTTTGACAAGGGTACAGAAGTAAGAAATGTAATAGGAAGTAATCTTATAGATAAAGCAAAAATCGATAGGGCCGAAGTTATAAGCCTCATTAATCAGGGGTATTCCCGACAGGAAGCAGTTGGTAGATTCACTACTGACGAGAACTTCAATAGATGGCTAAGAGAATTTACAAGAGCTTTAGAAGACATATTATATGAATGAGGTTGGTTAAGTGAAAGTATTGAGCATTAATCGTAATTCATTAATAGTTAGATTATTATTTCCCATTCTTGCAGTATTGATATTTCAAGCAATCATCTTTTCTGGGTCAATAATGTATGGAGGAACAATTGAGGAGATCAGAGAGATTTCTTTTAACAAGTTCAATGAGCAGGTTTTAAGTCGAAAAAATTATTTACAAAGAGAAACCCAGCGAACTGCAAATCTTTTGAAGTTCGAACATGATATACAGTCTGAGCTAGATTCTTTCTTGGACAGCAATCAAATGGATTTTTCAGAACTGACAGGGGATCCCCAGTTAGTGACTGAGCTTTTGGAGAATACAGTTGATCATGCCATATCTGTACTTAGACAAAACACAGTAACCGGAGCTTTTATTGTATTTACACAAAATAATGGAGATGAATACTCAGGGATATATGTAAGAGATTTAGATCCACTGCTCAATCCTAATGATAATTCTGACATTATTATGGAAAGAGGCCCTTCAGATGTAGCATTAAAAGCGAATATTTCTCTGGGCAAGAGCTGGTTGCCAAGTTTTGATCTAACGGAAGAACAAGACTTTGTTAATTCAATCTATAAACCTATGGTGGCGGCTTACAAAAACAAAAAAACGATTATTGAGGACCTGGGATACTGGAGCAGGCCCTATAAGCTTGGCATTTATGATGTAGAGGCCATATCCTATTCAATTCCCCTACGTGATAAAGATGGGGAGCCTTACGGTGTTATAGGCATAGATTTGACCTTGGATTACTTACGCAAGTTACTTAATTATGACGAATTGGCAGATAATAAGCAGGCTGCATACCTATTGGCCATAGGAGACAAGGCTGGTCTAAGATTCGAGAATGTATTGATCAATGGTCCCATGTTTAAAGGTGTTTTAGATATTGGAGGTCAAACGGTTTTTGATGAAGGACCGGAGTATCAGGATATCTATGTTATGCAGGAAGATGGGGAGGAAGATGCTACTGTTTATGGATCGATACATTATTTAAATCTATACAACCCCAATACCCTCTTTGAAGAAGATAGATGGGCCTTGGTAGGGGTTATTAAGGACACCAGCCTATTTGATTCCGTAAGCAGGATAAAAACCAATATTCTCATATCCGTCTTAATCAGCCTAGGGGTTGGGGTGCTTGGAGCTGTATTTACCGGTCTAGGTTTTGTAAAACCAATTTTTACATTAGCATCAAGGCTAAGAGACAGTGATCCCGAAAAAACTATTACCCTAGGCAGGACTAGGGTTAAAGAAATTGACGATTTAGCTCTAGCCGTTGAATCCCTCAGCAGCCAAGTAGCAGAGTCTGCATCTAGGCTATCAAAAATCATAGGAATGGTTAATATACCAATAGCCGCTTTTGAACATGATTTAAATGAAAATAGAGTTTTTTGTACTGAAAGTTTCTTTAAGATTACAGGTGTCGAAAACACACATTATCAAGACAACTATATTTCCAGTACATTCTTCTATGAGCTGCTAAAAAAAATAAAAAGAAACCCCGAGCATGACTTAGATGATGTATATCGATATGAAGACAGTGATGGGTCAATTCGTTGGATACGTATAAAGATACAAGAGGAAAAGGGGAAGGTGCTGGGAGTTATCGAAGACGCAACAGAGGAGATCAGAGATAAGCGGAAAATAGAATACGAGCGGGATCATGATATGCTCACTCATCTTGTTAATCGCAGGGCTTTCCATACCCAAACAACCAGGCTAATGAAGCAGGAAGATGTAGGAATTGCCGCTTATATCATGTGGGACTTGGATAATCTAAAATATACTAACGATACTTATGGACATGACTATGGTGATGAATATATTAGGACAGCTGCAGGGATACTGCGTGAAATCAATGTTTATAATGGAATCATAGGCAGAATATCGGGGGATGAGTTCCATGCCTTTATTTATGGCTACGATGACAAGGAGGAGATTAGGAGTATAGTCAGGGCGCTACAGAAAAAACTCTATAACACAACCATATCTATGCCTGATGGGACCCTTTTCCGAATTAGGGCATCGGTGGGTATGGCCTGGTATCCCGATGACTCTAAAAACTATTATGAACTGGTTAGGTTTTCAGATTTTGCCATGTATGAAACAAAGAATAATGTTAAGGGAAGTATCGGTGAATTTAATCTAGATAATTATACTAAGGATTCTTTTCTACTGGATAGCAGGGCTGAGCTCAATCGCTTTATCGATGAGGAGTTGGTGGAATATGTATTTCAGCCTATAGTAGATGCTCGGGAAGGGAGTGTATTTGCCTATGAGGCCCTTATGCGGCCTCAGCTAAAGGCATTAAAGTCTCCTCGAGATATTATTAAACTAGCTCAATCTCAATCAAAACTATATGAGATAGAGCGGATTACATGGTTTAAGAGCATGGACATATTTACCAATAATATAGAAGACTTTGGGGATGCAAAACTCTTTGTTAATTCTATTCCAAATCATGTCCTATCCAATAAGGATTTGAATCAGTTGCAACATAAATATGGAGAATACCTCCACCGGGTAGTGGTCGAGATTACAGAAAATGAGCAAGCCAATGAAGAGATTACAAGCAAAAAGAAGGAAATGATTATGAGCTGGGGTAGTCAGCTTGCCCTGGATGATTTTGGCTCGGGCTATAGTAATGACATTGCGCTCCTGATTCTCACGCCAGCCTTTATAAAGATAGATATGACTATTATCAGGGGAATAGACAAGGACTTAAACAGACAGAAACTTTTGCTAAATCTTCTATCCTATGCCAAAGATAGGCACATCAAGGTGATTGCAGAAGGTGTAGAAAGGAAGGCAGAAATGGACAAGTTAATCGAATATGGAATAGACTATTTGCAGGGCTATTATATAGGTAAACCCCATGCGATACCTCAGCAGACGTCACCAGAAGTAGCTAGAGAGATAAGACAGACATGGAAAGAGAAGAGAGGCTAGTCATTTTGAGATGACATTTCCCTTAGAATGTCTTATAATAGACACTGTATTTATAGAAAGCCATTATATTGAAAGGAGAAATGACATTTGAGTAGGAGCAGAAAAGCACTTATGTATTTTATACCTTACTATAAACCCCATCGTAGACTTTTCATAATAGATTTAATATGTGCTTTTATAATTTCCACAATTGATTTGTTTTTCCCGACTCTAACCCGTCAGGTATTACAGACAGTTATACCTAGTGGTGAGATTGGGACATTTTGGATATTTGTAGGCGCTATGGTCATTATGTATATAGTTAGGACAGGACTTCAATATGTAGTTAATTACTGGGGACATATTTTGGGGGTTCGGATTGAATATGATATGCGTAAGGACCTCTTTTCTCATCTGCAAACCCTATCATTCCGCTTTTTCGACAAAAATCGAACCGGACATTTAATGTCCAGGATGGTCAATGACTTAGCAGAAATTGCAGAGTTTGCCCATCATGGACCGGAAGATTTATTCTTATCACTGGTAATGCTAATAGGTTCTTTCTTTATGCTAATAAGAATTGAATGGAGACTTACCCTTTTGGTATATGCCTTCATTCCTTTTATGATATGGTATGGAATTGCTAAGCGAAAGGATATGAATAAAGCCTTTAGAGATATGAGGGTCAAGCTAGCTGATATCAATGCCCAATTAGAGAGCAGCATATCTGGGGTACGGGTATCAAAATCCTTTACCAATGAGCAGCACGAGAAAGATAAATTTGAGAAAGGTAATAGGAAATTCCGCGGATCAAAATATGGGGCATATAAGCATATGGCCTATTTTCATACTGGCATAGAGTTTATGGCTGCACTGCTTAACGTAATAGTAGTGGCAGCAGGGGGATACATGATCTTTAGGGGCATTATGGATATTGCAGATCTATTGGCTTTTATCATGTATATAGGTCTATTTATGCAACCAGTCCGCCAGCTATCCAACTTTGTACAGCAGTTTGAATCCGGCATGACCGGGGTCGAAAGATTTGTTGAGATTATGGAGGAGAAACCCGATATTGTCGATGATCCCGACGCAAAGGAACTTGAGAATGTAAAGGGAGACATGCAGTTTCACAATGTAAGCTTCTCCTACGATAATAATGAACGGGTACTGGAAGATATCAATATAAAAATAGAGGCAGGTAAGACCGTGGCTTTGGTAGGCCCTTCAGGGGGAGGAAAGACTACCATGTGCCACCTAATACCTCGATTTTATGAGGTCAATGGAGGTTATATATCCATTGATGGCTTGGATATAAGGGATTATACCTTAAAGTCCTTAAGAAGGAATATAGGGCTGGTACAGCAGGATGTATTTCTCTTTGCAGGCACCATTGGCGAAAATATTATGTACGGTAATGTAGAGGCGACCCATGAAGAAATGATACAAGCGGCCAAGAATGCCAATATCCATGACTTTATCATGAGTTTACCTGATGGATACGATACCTATGCCGGAGAGAGGGGTCTTAGGCTGTCAGGAGGACAGAAACAAAGAATATCCATTGCAAGGGTATTTTTAAAGAATCCTCCCATTCTTATACTAGACGAGGCAACCTCTGCCCTAGATAACGAAACCGAGGTCAAAATACAGCAGGCTTTGGAGAATTTATCGAAGGGAAGAACTACCCTAGTTATAGCCCATCGGTTGTCCACCATTAAGAACGCTGATGAAATTCTGGTGCTGACTGATAGGGGTATAGAAGAAAGAGGCGACCATGAGACTCTCCTTAAGAATGACGGAATTTATGCTAACCTGTACCGGGCTCAGTTTAAGGATATTGAACCTGAGGATCTTTTTGAGTCAGATATGGTCAGCTAGCTAAAGTGAGGGAAAATAAGATGAGAACATCTGTTACTAAAAGAAAAGGCCGTGGAGGCATAACTTTAGGCCTAATAGTCATAGGGCTATTATTGGTATTTGGTATATTGATAAGCAATATACTTCCATCAAACTCTACTCCAGTAGTAAATGGAGAAATTGATACCTCAAGGTATGTGAAACTATCAATGTTTTTGATAGGGCCCTCGTCTACAGAGGCCATAATAGGCTATCAAGATATGGTAGCACAGCTAAATGGCGATCTTAAAGAAAATATAAATGCAAATGTAGAGGTAACCTTTGTCCCCTTGGACCAAGTAGATAGGGAGTACCTTCTTGCATTTAATTCTAAAGAAGCCTATGATGTAATCTATACAAGCGCCGATGCTCATCCTAGTTATTTTGGGCTTGTAGAAGAAGATGCCTTTAAGGACTTGGACGATATACTCCCCATATATGCAAAGAATATATGGGAAAATATCAATCCTGATAGCTGGGATGATGCCCGATATAAGGGGAAGATCTATGGGATACCCTTAGGTCAAGGTCAGTATATGGCAAACGGATATATCTACAGTGAGGATAAGCTTAAAGAATATGAATTGGAGCCTATTCAATCTATAGAGGATATGGAGAATTATATAGATACTCTATTAGAGAAGGAGTTTGCTTTAGCACCCCTTGCTATGAATGAGGAAGAGAGCATAAATCTATACCATATGATGGTTGATCTAAATTCAGCTTGGGTTCCTGCTCCTGGACTCCCTCTATCAAGTGCCTATTTAGTTTCAAGATCCAAGGATAATAGATCAGATATTCTACACCCTGCTTTTACTAGTGAATTCGTAGAATTTGCTGAAAGAATGAAAGTCTGGGCGGATAAAGGATATTGGGATCAAGATGTGCTTATGATGGATGGAAAGCTAGTGGATAAGGAAAGGCCAGAGGAACACTATTCATTATTTGGAGATCTAAACCCATACCTGCATAATGGAAGCCAGCTTTCAAATACTATAAATTGGACAGACGAGGGGCTAGGGTTGTTTTGTTTTGCAGGGGAGAAGCAAAAGCTTATAAAGAAAAGTGCAGCCAACAATCTTCTGTCCATAAACTCAGAATCTGATAAGAGTGAGCGTGCACTAATGATGTTAGATTATATTATGAATGATAGGGATTTCTATGATTTTTTGGACTATGGTATCCAGGGGGAAATTGTGGACTATCCTAATTTGGATAAGGAGCTAGACTATTTTGAGAGCATATCCATAAAGGATCCCTACGCTAATTTTGCTTTTAATCCAAGCCCTGTAGAAAAGGAGATAGAAAATGTCATTAGGGTCAATTCCCAGTACGGCCCACCTATTCTCTTGGGGAAGGCAGGATCCCCCAAAGCTGCTGTTGATAAGTACAGGCTAGAGCTCAGTACTGCAGGGATTGAAAGTATCATAGAGGCTGTTAAAGAACAGCTAAAAGATTTTTAGTTTTGTCTATTGACAAGCACCCTATAATGGGATTATTATGGTATTAGTAGATAAGAGGGAGTAATCCGTCGCTATATGCGATTATCTCGGTCGTCAATACGGTGGGCAATCCAATCACCCGGTCGGGATTTAAGTTTTTTACTTGAGGATAAGACTTTTGTCCGGCTCGTTTTGCCTAGACAAAAGTCTTTTTGTGTATCAATTTAAATTTAAGTGGGGGAATAAAAATGGACAAGTTATTAGAAGGACTTTATGGTATGACATGGCAGCAAGGTGTAATGATTTTAGTAGGATTGCTTTTAATCTATCTAGCTATAAAGAAAGAATATGAACCAATGCTGCTGCTGCCCATAGGATTTGGTGCAATACTCACCAATATACCCCTATCCTCGGCAATAGGTGAAAATGGCTTTTTGACCATTCTCTATAATGCTGGGATAAGGACTGAACTATTTCCTATTCTCATATTCATCGCTGTAGGTGCTATGATAGATTTTAGCCCGCTTTTAAGACAACCTGTAATGATATTTTTTGGTGCAGCCGCTCAGCTGGGAATTTTTCTAGCAATGCTACTTGCTGCTTCTACGGGTGCCTTTAGTTTAAAAGAAGCTGCATCTATTGGTATAATCGGTGCTGCTGACGGGCCTACATCTATCTATGTAGCCAATCTCTTTGCACCAGATTTGTTGGGGCCTATATCGGTAGCAGCCTATTCCTATATGGCTTTGGTCCCCATGATCCAACCACCGGTTATACGTGCTCTCACCACTAAAGAAGAGCGTCAGATACGTATGGATGCCGACTATGATTCCAAGGTATCGAAAAAGGTATTAATCCTTTTCCCAATAGTAGTAACCCTGGTGGCAGGAATTATAGCCCCCGTTAGTGTGGGTTTGGTGGGTGCTCTAATGTTTGGAAACCTAGTAAGGGAATCGGGAGTACTGGAGAGACTGTCCAAATCAGCACAGAATGAGCTGGCCAATCTTGTAACTTTACTGCTGGGTATTACTATAGGCTCTACCATGGTGGCGGAAAGATTCTTGGCTCCTACTACCTTGATGATACTTGGTATTGGTCTTTTAGCCTTTGTATTTGATACGGCAGGGGGAGTTCTCTTTGCTAAGTTTATCAATCTATTCTTAAAAAGCAAAGTTAATCCTATGATTGGGGCTGCAGGGATATCTGCATTTCCAATGTCTGCACGAGTTGTTCAAAAGATAGCTCAAGAAGAAGATCCTACAAACTTTATCTTGATGCAGGCAATAGGTGCTAACGTGGCTGGCCAGATAGGCTCCATAGTAGCTGGTGGAGTTCTACTGGCATTGGTAGGATAAGGAGGTTATACCATGAATGAAGTTGTATTAGAAGCTCTTAAGGTATTGGGAGCGGGTATGGGTGCTGTCTTTGTAGTGCTGATGTTGTTCTATTTTATCGTAAAGGGACTACAGAAGATTTTTCCCCCCACTGAGTGATAATCGTTAAATTGTATGACATAGACTTTATATAGCAAATAGGCTTCTATGGACTAGTCCATAGAAGCTGATTTTTTTTGATTGTAGGAATCTTGACGGGCAAAACATGGTATAATATTCTTATTTTATCATAAGTAGATTGTAATTATATATAGGCATATGATAAAGTAAATAGTAGGCTTTAAAGCATAAAGTCGCATTGTAGGAATGCAGTGTGAAATAGACCATTTGATAATATTCCCTTTATTATGGCAATAGAGTCATCTTTAAATCATTGTATATTCTTATTTTAGCAAGAAATTCATTCCTAGGGAATATGCTAGCTCATAAGGAGCTACCTTCTCAAATGTTGTGGTGTTAGAACAGTTATGGGATTAGAACTTAAATTTTTGTTCTTCAACTATCAAGAGCTGGCTTTTAAATGATACATCACTAGACCAGCTGGAGGAATGAGGTTATATGGAGAAGAAGAAAGAAGTGGAATTTGTGAGAGTGAGGTCCTGCCAAAACGAATTATCCAAAAGCTCCATCGATCAATCTTGGAGCAGATGTATCCAGAACGCAATGATAAGTAGTGATATGCCAAATGCTTCGAAAGTTTCATCGCAAAGGTTTAGTCATATGCTGGAAGATAATAGGGATATCTTAAAGACTGCTCATCCATATATCAAAATGCTTTCTGCAACTGCTACTAAGTGTGGAGTTCTTATTGGGCTAAGCAATGAGGAAGGAGTAATTCTATATATTGAAGGAAACTCTCCGCAACTTAGGGAGCTGGGATATGAGAGGGGCTATATCCACCAAGAGGCTTATATGGGGACAAATGCTATTGGGCTATGCATCGAAACAGGGAAATCAATAATTATCAGGCCAGAAGAACATTTTTTGGAGATTTTAAGAAACTGGGTTGGGTTTGCAGCACCCATATATAGCTCTGACGATAAGCTGATAGCTACTATTTTTTCTATGATACCTTCAAAAACAAACTATAGAGTAGTCATAGGTGCCATATCAGTTGCCGCAATGAGCATCGAGAGGCAGTTACAGCTCAGCAAGGAAAAATCAATGCTTCTAAACATACAGGAAAAGATGCATCAAGCTCAAGCTGGCATCATAGAAGCATCGTCTATAGTATCTCATGATGTTAGAAATGCTCTTTGCAACATTAGTGCCTATATACAGCTTTTACAGCTGGAAGGATCCATTGACTGCTACAGGGGAAATAGGATTTTAAAGGAGATTGTCTGGGTTAATAGGCTTCTTGATGACTTTAAGAAGTTAACTGTACGCCGATTAGAAAAGGTTTCTATTCAATCCTTGGACAAAGGTTTAGAATCTCTTATACATATTACGGAACCGAAGGCGGAATTAAATAATGTAAGATTAATTTATAAACCTTGTAAAAGAAAGTCCCTTATTAGGGCTGATATGAATGCACTTCATCATGTATTTATTAATCTGATAGAGAATGCTATCCAGGCTATGGAGGCTGGAGGGACTTTAACCATAGAAGTAAAGATAGATCCTATAGCCCATGAAGTCCTTATAAGCTTTCAAGATACTGGTTCTGGAATACCATCAGATAAAATAGATCAAGTATTTAAGATGCTTTATACAACGAAAAGAAGTGGCAGTGGTCTCGGTCTACATATTAGTCGGAGCATCGTTAATTCCCATGGCGGATCTATTGAGGTGGAAAGCGTTGAAGGGGAGGGGACCGTATTTATTGTAAGACTGCCAATAATACAATAATCCATCTATTCCATATATAGAATCAAGTTACTAGGAGTAAGTACTGAATTTTCAGAATCCACTGGTCAATCTATTCTACATATGCGCTTCATAGAATATATTATAGTATTTAGACAAATCTAAAGACATTGATTTTTTCAATAGCTATCCCTAGGCAAGCACAAGAGGATGTGACTTATCAAAAAAATCCAACTGCAATATGAATTTTCGGCGGAAATTACCAATCTAGGGTTAACTTGGCTAATGGCTTATCTTGATCTTGAAAAGAGGCGATCATATGAAAACCATTCTAAAGAGGAGAAAACATCTTATTGCTATCATTGGAGTAATTGCAGTATTAATTTTGGCATTTACTTCATATAGGCTATTTTGGAATAATAAGACACCATTTAGAGAGCAGAGCAAGGATTTGACCTGGTACGGTATAGATGTTGATTTCAATCCTAAAGTTGGAAGGATAGATTGTCAGCAGCGAACCTATTACATCAATACTGAGGATACTCAAATTACAGACATATACTTCCACATTTATCCTAACTCCTTTAAACACCAAGATAAGGCTGTATTCCCTCCAGAAGAGATGGATAGGGCTTATCCCAATGGTTTCTCACCAGGCTTTATAGAGTTTGACAAGATAGAATTGGATGGCAGTCCGGCCTCATATACAATTCAAGGATATAGTGATGATATACTGATGATATCCTTAGATAAAACCCTTAAGCCAGGAGATAGGGCAGATATTTGGCTTGAATACTCAGTAAAGCTTCCTAATTCTCCAGGAAGGTTTGGCTACTGGGCCAATACCTATAATTTAGGGAATTGGTATCCCATACTATGCGTATATGATGAGAGGGGATGGAATCTTGAGCCTTACTACAGCCTTGGGGATCCATTTTATAGTGATGTATCAAACTATAAGGTTAGGATAAATGCACCTGAGGATATTATAATTGCTGCTACAGGGGACTCCATTAATATAAGTAAGAATGATAAGCTAAATATCTGGGAATTTGAGGCCTTAGCCGTTAGAGACTTTGCTTGGGTAGCAAGCAACAAGTTCAAAACAGCCTCAATGACCCTAGGAGACACTAGGGTGTATTCCTATTTTTTTACTGAAGAAGGGGGGGAGAAGGCGTTGGATTATGGTGCCTCTGCCCTTAGAATTTTCAATCAGTGTTTTGGCCTTTATCCCTATAAAACTCTTTCCATCGTAGAAACTGACTTTTTTATAGGGGGGATGGAATACCCGGGACTAGTAATGATAGACCAGAGCCTTTATAAGGGAGATCAAGATGATTGGCTGGAGCTGGTTACTGTTCATGAGCTTGCCCATCAATGGTGGTATGGACTGGTGGGCAATGATCAGATATATGATTCCTGGCTGGATGAAGGTCTTACTGAGTATTCAACCATCTTATACTATGGTCGTCGCTATGGGCAGCAGAAGGAGTATCAAAAATATCAAGATTTAATACATAAGGGTAAGTACCAATTATTTAAGATTTATAGGCTTGATGAAGAAATAAATGAGACCATCCATAGGCCCCTATATGAGTTTGAGGATTGGATAGAATACGATTCTTTGGTTTATGGCAAGGCTGCTATTATGTTTCACGAGATAAGGCGGGAAATGGGGGATGAAGACTTCTTCAAGGTACTGAGAACATATTTTGAGAATAATAAGTTTCAAAACGCTAAACCCCAAGATTTATATAGGGCTTGTCAGGAGGTAACTGGGCAATCATGGGAAGAATTCTTTAATCAATGGTTATATGAAGAAT
Organism: Clostridiales bacterium; assembly: GCA_012518075.1. Classification (GTDB taxonomy): domain Bacteria; phylum Bacillota; class Clostridia; order Caldicoprobacterales; family UBA3941; genus JAAYTG01. The sequence goes on from JAAYTG010000045.1 coordinate 13,250, forward strand.
AAAAAATGAAGTATAAAAA
>JAAYTG010000046.1 GCA_012518075.1 Clostridiales bacterium
CCTGGTTTACAGAAGAATTGCAGCTCAGCCTGCTCAAACTCCCTTGTTCTAAAGGTAAAGTTTCCTGGAGTAATCTCATTTCTGAAGGATTTTCCTATCTGGCCTATACCGAAGGGTATCTTCTTACGAGAGGTACGCTGAACGTTTTTGAAATTTACATAAATACCTTGGGCTGTTTCAGGTCTCAGATAGATCTCAGATTGGGAGTCTTCGGTAACACCCTGGAAGGTCTTGAACATGAGATTGAACTTTCTTACATCGGTAAAGTCATGTTCTCCGCATTCAGGACAAGGAATATTCTTATCTTCTATGAATTCTTGCAACTTGTCATTTTCCCATCCATCTACTTGGGGATTAGCATCTCCCTGCTCTTTCATAAAGTTTTCTATCAATTGGTCAGCTCTGAAGCGGGCCTTACATTTTCTGCAGTCCATCAGTGGATCGGCAAACCCAGCTACGTGACCTGAGACCACCCATGTTTGGGGGTTCATGAGTATAGCCGAATCCATACCTACGTTGTAGGGGCTTTCCTGAATAAACTTTTTCCACCAAGCTCTTTTAACATTGTTCTTAAATTCCACACCAAGAGGCCCATAATCCCATGTATTAGCCAGGCCACCATATATTTCAGAGCCTGGGTAAATATAGCCCCTTCCCTTACAGAGGGCCACGATTTTATCCATAGTCACTTTCTTTGCCAATTTTCATTCCTCCTTAAAAAATATAAAAAGCCTTTCATCCCATTAAAGGGACGAAAGACTTATCTCCCGCGGTTCCACCCTTTTTGATCTATATATAGATTCTGCTCTATATGTAGATCCACTTAAAGAAATCGCTCCAAGACGCCCTTCATTGAACCATATCCTCGGGCTTACACCCCTCCCGAGTCGCTTTGGACAGAGGATTCAACTACTCCTTCCCATCATCACGATATTTATATCTTATACTATTAGATACTATCAAATTCAATAGAAAAGTCAAGATTAACTTTTCAGATAGACCCATTTTTAATTATTAAAATTATTTTGGAAAAAATATAAAAAGTAGGAAGGATATTTGAAAACTATGTAGAATATATATTAAGTAACGTAACAATTTTGTAAAAAGTTCGAAATAGAACTTTAACAGACGAGTTTGTCTGGAATGGAGGAGTATTATGAAGCATACTAAACTCTTTTTAAGTTTGATCTTAATACTGCTGGTCTTGCTCAGTCTAGCTGTTCCTACTGTAGCTTACACGGGAGATTCATCTACCGTATACATAATGTTTGTCGGCGATCGACCGGTGGGTACAGTAAGGTTTGCAGCTAGGGCGCTATCGATTTATGATAAGGTAGAAGATAAACTAAGAGAAGAACATAAGGATGAGATATATATCGATTCTGATGTTTATTTTAAGGGAACACGGACGGGACTCGGTGGAATAACTGATGCCAAAGAATTGGCCAAGTCCATTGAGGATGCCATAGATGTCAAGATAAAAGCCCATGCTATAGTCGTAGATGGGACAAAGGTATGCTATGTAAGCTCCTTGCAAGAGGCTGAGAAGGTAATGGATGAGATCAAAAGTCCTTACGTAGAAGCCATAGAAGAGAAGGAAGACAGCCAACTTGAGGAAGTCTCCATTAAAGAGGACCTTAGCTTTAAAGAGGAGTTAGTATCTGAGAATATCATCATAAGCAGTAACGAAGCTCTTGAACTGATTCTTCAGGAAAATCAGGATATCGAGGAGTATGAGGTTAAAGAAGGAGACACCATCTGGTCGATAGCAGAGGCTAATGATGTAGACGTTGCCGATATTGAGCTTGCTAATCCTGATATAGAAGATGATCTAATCCGACCTGGAGATATTATTAAGATAAGCCAGCAGCAAAGCCTGCTAACCGTTGTTACTAAGGAAAACACTAAATATTCTAAGGAAATCCCATTTGAAACCCAGGTAGAAGAAGATAATAGTTTAGAGAAGGGCAAAACCAAGGTAGTTCAAGAGGGAGAAAAAGGAGAGAAAGAAGTTCAGGCTTTAGTAACTAAAGAGAATGGACAAGAGATTAGTCGGGATATAATAGAGGAGAAGGTAATCAAAGAACCGGTCAAGCGCATTGAGCTTAAGGGAACTAAAGTAGCTAGGAGTTCAACTAGTAATAGTAAGTCAAAATCCTCATCATCAGCTCCTGC
>JAAYTG010000047.1 GCA_012518075.1 Clostridiales bacterium
GATAAAACAAAAGAAGGAACTATGAATAATAAGGTAACAGTTCCTTCTTGTAAATAAATTAAATAAATAAACTCCTATTTCATGGCTAAATCATGACGGATGAAATGTTCCCCCGTTTCTTTAATCGCCATAAACAGGCAGATAACAAGGCCCTTGTCTCACCTGAGTCTCGCCTGGCAAAGCAAGGCAGGTGAAACGTCCCCCTATCTCTTCCCTTTCTTCCGCTAGAGGGCAAACTGTATATAATATGCGACGATACCTACTAGCAATGCAGGTATGGTAGTGAAAACCGTGGCCCAAAATGAGGACTTGGCATCTAGGGCTATAAGAGGAAATAAGGCATCCCCATCCTGAGATATGGAATTGGCTAATAATGCAGCAAAGGGAAACATTCCTTTAAGGTATAATGATACGAAGATTATCTGAGGACCGCATCCCGGTATCAATCCAACTAGTACTCCTATCACCACAGACATGAGCCCGGTTGATATAAGTGCCGCCTCTATTACCTGCTCCCCTCCAATAAAATACACGGACAACTCATAGACCAGGTAGGCAACAAAAACCCAGGTTCCTACAAAAGCCGTTTCTTCGGCATTATGTATAAAAGTTTCTTTTAGAGAGAATAGCTTGTGCTCCACATCCTCATGGCTTTGAGCCTGAATAAACTTCTTTCCAAACAACATATATAGCACTGCAACAAGGGTTCCTGCCACTCCCACTATTGCCCCTAGATTAGGCAAGCCAGGCAGGGTGTTTATGTCTACCATGGCAAGGTCCATGATACCTAATACAAATCCTACAGCCAGTATAATCCAAAACACAACATAGGCACCATGAGTAATCTTATAACCGAAACTGTTCACATCTAATGGCTTACTATGATGAAGGGCTAAATCAATTTCATCCCCTTCTTGGTGGCCAATGTGGGTAAGATTACTGGATCTCACTGAACAAGCATTTGGATTGTCACAATACAACTCATCTAGCTGTGCTTCAGCTTCTTTGTGCTCCTTCTCAAGATCTATAGCTTTCAACTTGGAGGATCTTTTTCTCACCCAATCTCCTATTTTATAATAGTCTATAATGTAGCCTGTTATAGTACCAACGATAAAAGAAATAAATGCTATCAGCACAAAATCCTTAGGGGCTCTTGTTACAATAACAAAGGCAGCATCTCCAGCTGTAGCAATTAAGGTTGCAATAACCGTTCCAAAGCTGACAGACCCTTTCACATACAAGGGCATAACAAAAATGGCCCCACCACAACCTGGAGTTATCCCCAGAAATGCTCCAATAAGTGGCTGATATTTTTTCGATTTCTCAATAGTTTCTACAAATGCTCCTTGTTGCTTATAATTAATATAACCAAATAACAAGAGGACTGCGCCTACAAAAGCAGTAACCTGAACAAAGGATTCCTCCACACTACGTAATATAATTCCAATAAATTCTCCAACCATAACACTTCACCCCTTAAAATAGGCTTAACAAATAACAATATACAACGACTCAATAAACATTATACCATATATTTTATATAACCTTAGTTTATGAATATAAAACTGTAATTATTGTTTGTTTTCTTCCTTAATACAGTATATAGAATAATGAGCTGCTAAGGGGTATTATGGTCGCTATTTATATTAGCTCCTTTTTACATCTTTGACTTATACTACTCATACCAGTCCTAGGATTCTAGCGCCTTGTGCCACTATAACGCATATTATAATCCCTGTCAGCGTTGGGATAAGGAAGGACAGCAGGGTCCATTTTGAACTCTGGGTTTCCTTCCGTATGGTAAGAAGGGTAGTTCCACAGGGGAAATGATTGAGGGCGAATAGCATGGTGCATAGGGCCGTTAGCCAAGTCCAGCCATTAGCTAACAGTAATTCTCTAAGGGCAGCCAAACTATCTAGCTCCAATATTGTCCCTGTTGCCATGTAGCTCATAATCATTATAGGAATAACGATCTCATTGGCGGGAAGTCCCAAAATAAAGGCTAGGATAATATATCCATCCATACCCAGCAACCTGCCAAAAGGATCAAGAAAACTTGCACCATGGTCTAATAGGCTAATACCTCCCGCTCTTACATTAGCCATAAGCCATATAATCAATCCGGCTGGTGCAGCTACTATGACAGCTCTTCCCAAGACAAAGAGGGTACGATCCAGTATGGATCTAATGAGAATCTTGCCCACTTGAGGTCTTCTATAGGGGGGCAGTTCCAGGGCAAAGGAGGAAGGGAGCCCTTCCAAAATAGTCTTGGATAGGATTCTAGAGACTAGCAGGGTAATTACTACTCCCAATACTACAGCTCCCAATACTGTTAGGCTTGATATTAGGGATTTAAAAGCCCCTAAAGAGCCTGCAATAAATATACTAGCCAGGGCAATCAAAATTGGAAACCTACCATTACAAGGTACAAAGTTATTGGTTAAGATAGCTATTAATCGTTCCCTTGGTGAATCAATTATTCTGCAGGCTATAACTCCGGCAGCATTACAACCAAATCCCATACACATGGTTAGAGCCTGCTTCCCATGGGCACAAGCCTTTTTAAAGAAATTATCTAGATTAAAGGCAACCCTAGGTAAATACCCCAGGTCCTCCAAAAGGGTAAAGAGGGGAAAGAATATTGCCATTGGCGGCAGCATTACCGATACCACCCAAGCCAATGTCCGGTATACTCCAAGGACTACTATACCATGAAGCCAGAAGGGAGCTCCCATCCACAAAAAAAGCCTGGTCATCCAATCTTCAATCCAAAATAATCCTGTAGCCAACAGCTCTGAGGGATAGTTTGCCCCTTCTATTGTAATCCAGAATATTATCCCCAGAAGCATTATCATTATAGGAATTCCCCACACCCTTGAGGTGAGGATATTATCGATTCTTTGATCCTTCCTATTGTAGTCCTCCTTTTCAAAGGCTACTACTTTATCAGCCATAGCTTCAGCTTTTTTAACTA
>JAAYTG010000048.1 GCA_012518075.1 Clostridiales bacterium
GACACGCAGATTTTCAGTCTGCTGCTCTACCGACTGAGCTACCGAGGCGTTTCCTTAAAATAGTAGTGGCGACCCGGAAGGGACTCGAACCCTCGACCTCCAGCGTGACAGGCTGGCATTCTAACCAACTGAACTACCGGGCCTCATAAGCAACAAAGTTTATCTCGAACAAGGAACAAATGAAATTATATAATAAATGCCAATAGAAGTCAAAGTCCTTGAATGACAATTATTCATCATTAGCGTAAACAATCTCTGATTTCCTATGATTATCTTCCCAAAACTATCATTGAATCAAGGATTTTTATCTTATCTTCTTCTCTCCATTTCATCGTAGATTTTGTCTAATGATATATTTTGCTCGGCCATAACCACCATTAAATGATACAATAGATCTGCTATCTCGTATACTAGCTCACCTTCTACAGCATTCTTTGCCGCAATAATTACCTCAGCTGATTCTTCCCCCACCTTTTTCAACATCTTATCAATACCTTTGTCAAATAAATAGTTAGTGTAAGAACCCTGCTTTGGGTTTTCTTTACGGTCTACAATGGTTTGGTATACTTTTTGTAATACAAGAGATTTATTTTTCATATCGGAAACCTTAGACTCAATACCTTCTATCCTTACTTCATCTACTTTATCTCTTATTATTGGCCGATAAAAACAGGACTTGTGTCCCGTGTGGCATGCAACCCCCTTTTGATTTACCTTAATCAATAGGGCATCCTTGTCACAATCAATGTACATTTCTTGGACTTCCTGAATGTTCCCAGAGCTTTCTCCTTTTTGCCATAGCCTTTGCCGGGATCGGCTCCAAAAGTGAGTTATCCCGGTTTCTAAAGTCTTTTCTAGGGATTGCCGGTTCATATAGGCCATCATCAAAATCTCATTGCTTTTTGCATCCTGAATAATAGTTGGTAGTAATCCTTGCTTATTGAACTTTATATCTAAAAAACTTGCCATAGTAAATCATCCTACCCTTCTAAAATGGCAACACCATTTTTCTTTAAATAATCCTTTACTTGCCTTACCTCCAATTCCTTTTGATGAAAGAGCGATGCTGCTAAAACAGCATTTGCCCTACCCTCTATAACACCAGCAAGAAAATCTTCTAGCTTACCTGCTCCTCCTGAAGCAATAATAGGGATATCTATATGTTTTCTAACTGTCTTTAGTAAGGCTAGATCATATCCGTCCTTTGTTCCATCCTTATCCATACTGGTTAGTAGAATCTCACCTGCACCCAGTCTTTCAACCTCTGTAGACCATTTAATTACGTCATTTTGGGTGTCAGTCCTACCGCCATTTATATAAACAGACCAATTCCCCTCAGCTGTACTTTTTGCATCGATGGCAACGGTAATATATTCACTTCCTAGTTTGGAAGCTGCTTCCCAGACCAGCTTCGGCTTCTTTATAGCAGCAGAACTTATTGTAACTTTACTGGCACCAACATCCAACAATTGCTCAAAATCTTCAAACTTGTTAACTCCCCCTCCTACAGTTAAAGGGATAGTAGTCTGCTCTTTAATTTTTCGGATAATATCCAGCAATATAATCCTACTTCTATTAGAGGCTCCAATATCTAAGAGAACAAGTTCATCGGCACCGGCCTTGTCATAGGCTTTGGCAATCTCTACGGGATCTCCTGCATCCTTCAAATGGGCAAACTGCACTCCTTTTACCACCCGTCCATCCTTTATATCTAAACAAGGAATAATCCTTATTGGCATTATATCAATCCTCCTCGTAAGAAAGTGCTTCAGCCAGTTTAATCTTACCAGTATATAATGCCTGACCTATTATAATTCCTGCTGCACCTATCTTTTTTACTGTCTCTATGTCCTCTAATCTACTAACTCCTCCCGAAGCAATAATATTTAACCCTGTTTGAGCTATCATAGCCTCGGTGGCTCTAATGTTTGGACCAGATAGCATTCCATCCTTAGAGATATCCGTATAGATAATAGTTTCGATTCCCTTTGCCTTTAGGTTTTTTCCAAACTCTATGGCATCAATCCTAGTCTCTTCTACCCATCCCCTAATTGCCACCCATCCATCCTTTGCATCGATTCCCACAGCTATCCGATTACCGTAGCCCTGAACAGCTTCTGAAAGAAGTTGAGGCTCTGTTATTGCCGAAGTCCCTAAGATAACCCTAGCCACCTTAGGGTTATCTAAGAATAAATCAATCTTTTCCATACTTCTAATGCCACCACCAATTTGTACAGGAATGGAAATATTACTTAGAATCTCACTGATAATGCTTATATTTTCCGTATCACCGTGAAAGGCTCCATCCAAATCCACTATATGCAGGTATCTCGCCCCAATTTCTTCCCATTTTAAAGCTACTTCTATGGGATTATCGCTATATACTATCTCTCTCTTAGCATCCCCCTGTAAAAGTCGTACACACTTGCCGTTTCTTATATCAATTGCCGGATATATGTCCATGCTCACCCTCCTATCTTTAATCAAGAATCCCTTTTGTAGAAGGTACTAAATTACTATTGGCAACAGAAGCATCTAAAGCTACTGCCTGTCTCATAGCCCTACCTAAAGCTTTGAAGATCCCCTCAATCATATGATGGGTATTTCTCCCATAGAGTACTTTGATATGTAGAGTAAGTCCAAGGTGGGTGGAAAAGGATCGTAAAAACTCCTCCAGTAATTGGGTGTCAAAATCTCCAACCCATTGAGATAGGCTAGGTGTTTCTAGAACTAGGTAGGGTCTTCCGCTAATATCCAAACTTACCATGATTAATGATTCGTCCATTGGAAGAATTGTACTGCCATATCTATTTATACCCTTACGCTGGCCTAGTGCTTCTTTCATGGCTCTGCCTAATACTATACCTATATCCTCTACACTATGATGCCCATCTACATCTAAATCCCCTATGCAGTTTATCTCTAAACTAAATCTCCCATGAGCAGCAAAGAGATTTAGCATATGGTCAAAGAAACCTATTCCGCTCTTTATTTCTATTTTGTCATTACCATCTAGATCAACTGTAACGGATACTTCTGTCTCTAAAGACTTTCTTTGTGCATTAGCTATTCTTTTCATAGAATTTGTTTCCATCTACTTTTCCTCCTGACCTAGGATTTCCGTCATTGCATTTATAAATTTTAGGTTAGTAGTTTCATCTGCTACCGTAACACGCAAGCAATTATCCAAATAAGGGTGTTTGGCAAAGTTCCTCACTAGAATACCTCTATCCAGTAGTTTTGACCAAATGCCCTCTCCATCTGGTACGCGAATTAGCAAAAAATTACCTTCGGATGGATATACTTTGATATTAGGTATTTCTTTTAAAGCTTGATATAGGAATTTCCTCTGATTAATGATTTGATTGATCCTATCTTTTACTAGATCAATATTTTCCAAAGTTAATATTCCTGCCCGCTGAGAAAAGCTATTTATGTTGTAGGGTGCTTTAACCTTACATAGCTGTTCAGCCAGTTCAGGTGAGGTAACACAATACCCTATTCTTAGTCCCGCCAGCCCAAATGCTTTGGAAAAAGTCCTAAGGACAAGTAGATTTGGAAATTCTTTAACTAGCCTTAAGCTAGTATCACGGGTAAACTCTCCATAAGCTTCATCAATAGCAACAATACCTGGGAAATCCTTAATCAATTCTCTTACCTGACTTAAGTCTAGGAGATTGCCTGTGGGATTGTTGGGACTACATAGAAACAATAATTTTGGACTGTATCTATGAATTGCTGAAATAAAATCATCTATATCGTATTCATATTCTTTACTTAAGGGAATTTCAATGGGATTTCCACCAGCAATAATGGTTGAAATTTTATACATACCAAAGGAAGGAGTCGGGTAAATAACATAGTCTCCTTTATCGACAAATGCTGTAGCAATCATCTGTATTAGTTCATCTGAACCTGATCCCACTATAATCTGACTAGGAGACATTTGAACGTAATCCCCGATGGCTTCCCTAAGATAGAATGCATTGGAATCTGGATATCTGTTTAAACTGATTCCATTAGCCAGCTCCTGGGCTAAGATCTCCCTGATTAACTTGGGCATATCCCACGGAGATTCATTGGCATCCATCTTATGCCTAATGTTTTTTTCTATCACTTTATAAGGCTTAAGTTTAATTAAATCATCTCTCAAATAATTCTTCATTCCTCTTCAAACCTCACTTCCACGGAACGGGCATGGGCATCCAATCCTTCTAATCGGGCAAACCTGCTAACATCCTCATATAATCCACTTAAGGCCTTTTGCGAAAAGGATATAAAGCTAGATTTCTTTATAAAATCATCAACGGATAAGGGTGAGAAAAATTTCGCGCTTCCACTAGTGGGCAATATATGATTAGGACCTGCCATATAATCACCTAAGGGCTCAGGGGAGTAGTGCCCTAGAAAAATAGATCCAGCATGCTTAACCCTGCCTAGTAGATCAAAAGGATTGTCAACAGCTAGCTCCAAATGTTCCGGAGCAATATGGTTGGCTAGTTTTATTCCAACATCGAGATTATCAACTAATATTATAGCTCCGTAATCCCTAAGAGAACTTTTAATGATTTCAAACTTTGACAGTTTTACTGCCTGTTTTTTTATCTCCTCCCCTACATCCTCGGCTAACTCCAAGCTATCAGTTATGAGAATGGCTGTAGCTAGAGGATCATGTTCGGCTTGGGATAGAAGATCAGCAGCTATGTATTTGGGATTTGCACTTTCGTCGGCTACAACAACAACTTCACTAGGACCTGCTATCATATCTATACCCACATATCCGTAGACTTCTTTCTTAGCCAAGGTAACATATATATTCCCTGGGCCCGTTATCTTATCCACTTTGGGTATGGTATCTATTCCAAAGGCCATTGCGGCGATGGATTGTGCACCCCCCATTTTATATATTTTATCTATACCCACTATATCAGCAGCTATAAGGGCATATGGGTTGATATATCCCTGGGCACTGGGAGGGGTAGCCATTATTATTTCTGATACACCTGCAACCCGAGCGGGAATTGCATTCATAAGAACCGATGATGGATATGCAGCTCTGCCCCCAGGTACGTAAATACCGACCTTTTCCATAGGAGTAAGCTTTTGGCCGAGGACAATTTCTGAATCATCTTCAAAGGAGATCCAACTATTTTGTTCCTGTTTACTATGATAGTTCCATATTCTCTCCTTAGCTTTTTTTATAACTTCTACAAGTTTAGGCTCAGTCTCCCCATAAGCTTTATTGATCTCGTCTTTGGTAACCATCATCTCATCTGTATTAGTGTAGCTAACACCATCAAATTGCTCCACATATTTAAGGAAAATAGGTAGGCCCTGTTCTTTTATATTGTACACGATTTCTTTAACGATCTTGTTCTCTTTTACAAAGTCTAAGTGCGATGGTCCTTTCATCTGACTGATAATCTCAAACTCATCCATGCCTCTTCCATCAAATTGAATAACCATACTATTTTTCCTCCAATATTTTTTCAATAGAATTGATTAATTGAGTTATAGGTTCATTTTTTGTTTTTAGGCTTACTCTATTAACAACTAGTCGAGCACTAATTCTGCAAATCTCATCTAAAACAACTAAACCATTATCTCTAAGGGTCCTACCACTTTCCACGATATCTACAATAACATCGGATAAGCCTACCAAAGGGCCCAACTCAACGGAACCGTTAAGCTTTATAATCTCTATAGTTTCATCCAAACCAGAAAAATAGTTTTTGGCTATGTTAGGATATTTTGTCGCTACCCGGGTATAGGACTGGGTAACCCAAGAATCCTTCTTGTTAGGAAAGCCCGCCACCACCATTCGACATTTCCCGAATCCTAAATCCATCATTTCATAAAGCTGACTCCCTTCTTCTAATAGAGTGTCCTTGCCAACGATCCCAATATCCGCAACTCCATGCTCGGTGTAGGTAGGGACATCGCTAGGTTTAACCAACAGAAAGCGCAAAGAGGAGTCCCGAGAATGAAAAATCAATTTCCTTGAGGATGGCTCCAGTTCTTCCAGTCCTTCTACTGCTTGTTTTAATATTTCCATTGCTTGATTCCCCAAGCGACCTGTCGGTAATGCAATAGTTATCATATCAATCTCCCCCTGGCATCCTGTAATTATCTATAGAAAAATTACCTCTGATATACCTTTAGACTCTGCATATTCTTGAGGACTCTTATTGTTGTGGGTACTAAAGAATATTTCTACACGTTTACCTTCTTTTTTCAATTGATCTGATAATTTATAGCCTTCCTGTCTATTCTTTTTATCAAGGACAAGCAAAATATCAGTATTGGGTAAGGTTTTTAAGCCCCCTTGTCTATCAAGAGCTATCAACAAGCGTTTTATGTCTATTGCAAATCCAGTAGCAGGAACATCGTAGCCAAATTCAGATAGTAGCTTATCATATCTTCCCCCTCCACAAAGAGGGAAGCCTAGGTCTTTTGTAAAGACTCTAAATATAATCCCTGTATAATAATTAAGACTATATATCATTCCTAAATCAAAGGTTATATATTTTTCTAACCCATAATCCTTTAAAATCTCGTATACTTCCCTTATATTCTCTATAGCTTTTATGCATCGATTATTTCCTGTATACAAAGCTCCCTTTTCTAAAATGTCAATACTGCCATACATCTTTGGTAAGTTTAAAAATAACTCTTTTATTTCTGCTTTTAAGGGGATCTCCTCTAAAAGAGATTCAAGGGCTAATAGGTTTTTTTGTTCTATTAATAGTCTAAGTTGTTCACTGCTTTTAGAATCCAATCCTGCTTCGTCAACTAAACCTTTAAAGAATTCGACTTGACCAATATCTATTTGAAAATCCTTTAGACCTAGGTCAAGAAAGCACTGAATTACGGTAGAAATAGTCTCTGCGTCGGCCTCTGGACCTTCTAGTCCTATGAGCTCAGTCCCTGCCTGGGCAATTTGGCGTTGCTTCCCAAGCCAGGGTTCCTGATAGCGATAGACATCACTTATGTAGGATAACCTTATAGGCAATGGGGCTTTTCTTAGTTTAGTAGCTGCTATCCGCGCTATAGGCATGGTTACATCAGGTCTCATGACTAGAATTCTGCTACCAGCTTCTACAATCTTCAGCATTTGCTCCTGCTTTATATAAGCCTTATCACCAACAAAAACATCAAGATATTCGAAAACAGGTGATTCAATTTCATCATAACCACTATAAAAGAATACCTTCCGAATAACTTCTTCAACCCATCTCTTGTTGTAATATTCTCCAGGCAAGTAATCCTGAACCCCTTCAGGAATATGTCGTTTCCATCTATTCAACTGGATCCCCCGTTCTTATAAATTAGTTTATCGTTGTGAAGTGATAATGTGCTAAACTTTCATAGATTATAGTATATTTATACATTAAAGTCAATGTTAAAAAGGGAAATGTTGACTAAATAATTCCTTGGCTATAAAATACTTATTAAATATAGGTAGCAAGAGGTGAATAAATTTGATAATAGATTATCATTTGCATTCTAAGTATTCTGTTGATGGGAGGATGTCTATAGAAGAAGCATGTAAAAATGCCATAATGGAAGGGATAGGGGAGATTGCCTTTACAGATCATATTGATTTAGATTGGCCTGATCCTGACTTGACCTTTAATATATCCGATATAGACCAGTATATTAATGAAATAGATGAGATGAGAAGGAAGTACAGAGGACAACTTATAATCAAAACTGGCATTGAAGTGGGCATGCAGCCTCAGGTACTGGATGAAACATCAGATATTGTAAATAATTACCCCTTCGATTTTGTTATTGCCTCCGTACACATAGTAAAAGGAATGGACCCTTATAGAAGAGAATACTATAAGGGAAAAACAAAAGAGGAAAGCTATAGACTTTACTATGAGGAAACCCTTGAACTGATAAATGAGTTTTCTGATTTTGATGTACTAGGCCATCTTGGCTACGTCAGAAGATATTCGCCTTTACCCTATGAGCAGGGTGAGGATTTATTATGTTTTGATCTTATCGAGGAGATTCTAAAGACCTTAATTGAGAACGGTAAAGGTATTGAAGTTAATACATCGGGTTATAAACACAGTTCAAACTGTCCTATGCCTTCTTTTAAAATAATAGAAAGGTATAGGGAACTAGGCGGGACTATAATAACTATAGGCTCAGATGCACATAGTGTAGAAGACATAGGATTCGGTTTTGAGGCAGGGCTTGAAATTATTAAAAAATCCGGTTTTGATAGTATTACATCCTTTAATTCTAGGATGCAAAGATCTATACCTATCTAAACCTTAGGGTTAACTGACAAACAGTAAGATCTAACTCTTAAATTTCTCTATTATTTCCACCAGAGCTTCCATTTTTTCAAAAAAAACGGCTATTACATCCCCGCTATTGGAACTATCTAATGCCCTATATAGGGCCTCTTTTTCATCCAAAATAATATTAATCCTTTCTTCACTTAGGCCACTGTCCAGCACCGCTTCCCTTAGTAGATCTGCAACTTCTTGGGGCTCCCTTCCTCTTAGGTCATGATCCTCTTTAATAATAACCTGATCAAAGGAAGCCCCTGCCATCCTACCAATCTTTACAATGTCATCATCCTTTCTATCCCCAGGAACTCCAATAATCCCAATTAGCCTTTTGGGTTTTAGATTTTTGAGCCCTTCGATTGTAACCTTATACCCATCAATATTGTGACCATAGTCCAAGACAATTCTAATATCATTATCAATCTCATATATATTGAAACGGCCTGGATTATTCTTGTCATCACATGCGAATTCTTTGAGGGTCCTTTTTATATCATCTACACTTATATTAATAGCAATAGATGCCCCAATAGCAGCCATGCTGTTGTATATATTATGTTTTAGTTTTCCACTAAGGGTGGCGGGAATTTCATTCACACCAACTATATTATAGAGCTGCTTATTCATAATTGCTTGTATACTGCCGTCCTTAACAAACACAGCTGTACCCCCTGATTGGATATGCTGACTCACATGAGGATTATTCTCATCCATTGAGAAGAGTGTAATATCTCCTCCAGCCCTTTCTTTCACTTTCATAACTATGGGATCATCTGCATTTAAAACACAAGTTCCATCTTCTTTTACTGTCTCAATTACTATAGATTTCACTTTAAGTAGATCATCAAGGGTATCGATACCACCATCACCCAAATGATCCTCCGACAAGTTAGTAAACACCGCCACATCAGCTTTTTCATAAGCTAGGCCTTCTCTCAGGATTCCTCCTCTTGCAATTTCAAGTACTGCTGCCTCTACCTGGGAATGATTCAATATCCTTTTTGCACTTCTAGGACCAGTAGTATCCCCTTCCTGAAGACATTGGTCATTTAAATATATTCCATCTGATGTTGTTGTTCCAACCTTATACCCACTATTTCTTAAGATCTGACTAATTAACCGAGTGGTAGTCGTTTTTCCATTGGTTCCCGTAATTGCCACTATGGGTAAGGTGAATGGGACCCCAGCAGGATAGATCATATCTATTATAGCTGCGGCGACATTTCTGCTTTCCCCTTTGGTAGGATTAAGATGCATCCTAATGCCAGGTGCAGCATTTACCTCTACAATTGCCCCATAATCGGCATCTATAGGCTTGCTTATATCAGGAATTATCATATCAATACCGGCAATATCCAATCCTATTACTTCTGTTGCTAAAACTGCAGCTTCCTTATTTTTAGGATGGATAATATCTGTGCAATCGATAGCAATACTCCCTGTGCTTAGGTTGGCATTATCTCTTAATTTCACAAATCTATTCTTATCAGCTATATCATCCAGTTTCAGACCCTGTTTTTTAAGGATCTCAGTGGTCTTATCATCGATTGGGATTTTTGTAAGAGGTTTTTCGTGGCCTTGGCCACGCAGGGGAACTTGATTTTCTATATAAATTAATTCCTCAATAGTTCTCTGACCGTCCCCTATTATATGGGCTGGTATCCTCTCGGCCACCGCTACTACCTTTCCGCCCACTACTAATATTCGATAATCTTTTCCTTCTATAAATCTTTCGACTATAACCTCGTTGCCTGCCTCTGATGCCTGGGCAAAGGCTGATTCCAATTCCTTCTCATCCCTTAAGTTTGTAAACACGGATTCGCCCTTGTTTCCATCATTAGGCTTTACCACAAGGGGATATCCTATTTCCTTGGCCAGATGAATGGCTTCTATAACGCTTAAGCATACGCTACCCTGCGGTGTAGGAATTGTAGCTTCATCCAGCAATTCCTTAGTCAAAGATTTATTACAAGCATTATCAACTGCAATACTGCTTGTGTCCTCAAAGAGAGTGGCAGATATACACCTCTGATACTTTCCATAGCCTAGTCTTACTAAATCACCGTCATTGACACTACTTACAGGTATTCCCCTTTTCCTTGCCTCGTTGATAATTGCCTTTGTGCTAACTCCATGGTCATACTTGGAAAATAATTCTTTTAGTTTATCCAGATCAGAGCTAGAGTTAATGCTTTTATCTTGGATCAAGTTATTCAGTGTATCAATAACAAATGTAGCACAAGCTTTACCAATGATAGGATAAGTACATGGGTAAATAAGGCTTTGGATATCTTCACCCATAGATCTGCATTGTCCATAATCCACTTCACAATCCAATATATTTTGAGTTTCCAAACATAAATGTTCAACTACATGGGCTAGACCTGTTCCCTTCTTCATCCTATCAACAAAGTTATCCCATGATTCATCAGTGCATCTATGGTTCTTCACCCCTGGGAAAAGCTCAATGATTCTATCAGCAAGATTTCCTATTTCTTTAGTAGATATATCTCTAAATTCGCCAAGTTCCAAATCTATCTTTATAATAGGATCTATAAGACTATAAATGTTTGGAGCTGTAAAAGTCTTTATTTGTTGAATCTCCATTTTGCCTTCTCCTGTCCTGATTTTTGCATATCTATATTTTGAACCAATCACCACTTATTTATAATGCCTAATACAATGTAAAAGTCGCAATTTTTCAGTATATTTATAAATCATACTGGAATTTGCGACTTTTTTATAATAATTCAGTATTCTGAATTTAATGAATTATGGAGTAAGTAATGACAATTGCCAGGATATAGATAGTTTCATCATCAATTACAAGCTAGGCAACCATCATAATTATGGTGAGGTAAGAAGAGTCTCAATTGATAGTTCTACAGATAGGCTATATGTAGGATTCTCTATGGTTATGAATATTTCATCAGACTCTTCCCAGCATTCTAAGGGGATTATGCAATCTATCCCTTTATCTCCATCCTTAGATTGTGGTAAATTTATATAGGCCTGTGTTTCAATACTTTTCCCATAATTGTTTTGGATAGAAATAATATTTGGAATAATAAGCTGACTATTGTTTGTATTAAATAGCAAATCCCTTTCCCTCTCAAGGAAAACATATTCAATATCCATTAATAAATCATTGCTCTTATCTGTAAAATCACCATATTCTATTCCAATTGTGACATTTTTATTATCAAATCTTAGGTTCTCAAGAATAATATCTGTATCTCTAACTCGGTCTAGATGGAGAGAAAAATTATGAATGCCGTTTTTCCTCTTAATAGCCTTAGTATCGATTGTCCCATGGATGACATCCTTGCCTATAAGGCTTATAGAATCTAATTGAATACTAATACACTCTGGAAACTCGTGAAAAGGTGGTATTTCTATATAATACTGGCTCTTATCCCTACTAACTGATATAGAATTACTGTCTATAGCAAAACTTTCACCCCTATCAGTAATAAGGTGTCCTTTTAGCCTATAGATAGCCTCGAAATCTGAGCTAGCGTAGTCAAAATAGATTCTATTATAGGAAATACCAGCTTCCAGTTTATATAGGCTGATACTATCTTCTCCTATTTCTATCTTATTATCAAGGCTAAAAGTTTCAATAGACTCCTCCAAATTCATAGACTCTAAGTCCAAATCAATTTCCTTAAAAGCATATTTCATATCCTGGATATATAAAGTTGGGCTGAAGAATAATTGGCTGTCCCTTTCCTCATCTATTTCCAATACAGGAGTGATCTTTGAGAAGCTATAAAAATTGTCATTTAAGAACATTCCTTTTTCTACTGGAGTCCCAACATAATCTCTCGGGTTAATGTGATTTTCTAGAACTTTGTCATCGGTTGAAAAGAATCCGCCCAGATATGCTATTTCATTGATATTCTCTACATGGTAAAAAACATAAGCATCCCTACTATTGTACCATATTCTATCGATCTTTAAATTATGATCAGTGTGTGGAATTTCAAAGGTTTTGTGTATGGGTTTTACTACACCAAGTTGTTCAGCCCGGATTAGGCCGGGAATAGAATCATAGTAGTATTGTCTGATATCCTTAGTGCTTTCAATTACAAGAGCGGGAAGGCTTTCTCCTGGGTCCTGAGAGCGAAAACTGATTAGGATAATAGTTAAAACAATAGCTACAACTGCTAATGTATACATGAAATACTTTTTCCCCACTAATTCTCCCTCCTCATTGTTTAAGGAATTAGACATATTTATAATAACACACTTTTTCGACAAAATCATCCAAGATACAAAAAATCTCCCATAAATGACATTTATATCATTTATGGGAGATTTTTTGCGACTCTAGTAGTCCTCGTATATATAGGTTGTTTTACTAGGAAATAGGTTTTCCAAGGACTTAATTTTTCTTTGGTTGTATATTTCAATCATCTTATATCCAACAAGCTCTTGTGGTGTATAATAACCCCATAGCAATTGAGATAGAACAGAAATAGATATGTCAAAATCAGCCTTTCTATGGGTTGGCAAAGCTGATAGACCATTCTTGCCGCCCTTTAAAGCAAGCTTTAGGTTGTTCCACTCAAGAAGAGGATCTATAACCTGAATGACTATTTCGCCGTCCCATGCCAGTGGCAGCTTATCCAATGCCTTTTGTACATCAACTATTCTTCCCATAACAAAGGGTTTTTCTTGTTTTACAATGTTTCTTTCAGTAATATTAGGTAAGGAGGACAAGCCGGATTTATCCTTCAATAGAACTTGATCCCGTTTACTTCCATAGTTAAGAGCAAATCTCAGCATTTCCCGGTAGGTCTCCATGTCTTTGCTGCATATAGTTCTAATGGAAAGTTCACCTTGATTATCTTCTAGAAATATATAGCCCACTATTTGATTCTCTTTTTCATAGATATACCCGTTTCCACCATCAAGCCTAATATCGGTTAGGATTCTATGCCAATCCTGCTCTCCTCTAACTACATAACCGTCTAAATCCTTAGTATAAAATGAATAGCATTTGTTTAATTGGTCTAAGTCTTGGGGCAAGTATATGGGTCGTATTCTTCCTTGAATTTCTATACCTTTTAGATATTCAGTAAAGTTCCTTCTGTGCCCAGAGTATAAATTATATGAATAACAGGTCTCCCACCCATATTTCCTATAAAAATTGTAGTTAAAGGGAAGGAGTATGCTAACCCACTGTCTCCTATTCCTCATGACTTCAAGGCTTTTTTGCAAAAGCTTTGATATGTATCCTTGTCCCCGATCCTCAGGCCATGTAGAAACTCCCACCATAAAGGAAGTGGACATCTCCCTACCGCGTATCGCTATATTATATGGTAGTAGTTGCAGAGCGGAACATACCCTGTCCTTGTTATATAAAACTAAGGTATTATCATCTTGATATCGATCACGGAAGAACCACTCTACGAATTCCTGGGTATCATCAAAGCAATACTCCCACAAATCGATAATAGCCTTTTTTTCACTGGACTTCGCTTGTCTTATCTCCATAATCTTCACCTATTTCAACAAGCCAGTATATTTCTTTATCATTTTTGTGGGATTATAGGATTTCTTGGCCTTTCGGAGCCCAGGTAAGCCCATATCTTCCTCACGATTTATGTATTTATAATCACTCCAACAGTGCTTTGCAAACTGTTGATTTATCATGGCATAACTGCCATCATAATCTATATTTGCTTTTTCAATATGAATAACAGCCATCTCGGGATTTAACTCTTCCCCTAAGGAAAAGGCTTGAATTCTGTCGTTTACTCTTAATGCTCCTCCCTTAATGCCCAAGGCTTCCATATTCCTTAAGGCCTCCACTATAGCCACTTTTTCTTCATTGATTCCAGAATCATTAGGTCTAGATAATGCCCACTCCATTTCAGCAATTAGACATTCTTCTAAGTTATGGCTGGTAACAGGCTCATATTTATATTCATATCGTTTTTTGAATTTATTAATATGGTTCCTCTTTTTTTGGAACTTCCGGCCTCTAAGATTTATCAAGTCGTCGCTCAAGTAGACATAATCGTACATATCCCTATCATTCTTGTATCTAAATACATTTGGCAGTACTTGATCCATGACTTCCTTTATGGGATCGGTAATACCTTTAACTATGACAGGGAAACCTTTATACTTAAAATAGTCCACTAGCTTCATAAAAGCGTCATCAAAGCCCACTTCTTGACTACCCAGGGGTGGAAAGATTATCGGGAATTCGTTCCGATACTGCCCTATCAAACACAAATGATCTTTATAAATAGTGAAACTTAACTTATAATGATACCTCCAAATAAAAAAATTAGTAAAATTAAATTCTGAGTTTTGGTGTAGTTGTTTACCTATATAGTGGTCAAAAATTGCCTTATCCTCTATTTCGATATCTTTAAAATCCTTGTCTTGAAACACAGTTACCCAATACCTCCTTTATCACCTTTATTTATAACACAATGTACATTTTTGAAACATATTTATCCCTGACTTTTGCCATATTTAGCATTATTAAAGACATTAGTTAGTTTACTATCCATGGTTTCAGATGCTTTTTTTATTATTTTCAAAATTGGGTCTAACTCTTCATAGAATATCACTATAAGATCCCCAGCGGATGCTTGTGCCATGGCTTTCTCTAAGGCAACTGTCTCAGAAAGGATTGTTTCCATCCGATCTTTACCCATCCCTTGTGATAGGGCCCCTTCTTCTAAAAGTTTGGCTACTTCCCCCTCTCTTCGATTTCTTAAATCCCTATCTTCTTTGATAATTATTCTATCAAAGATAGATGCAGCAATGCTTCCTACGGCCTTAATAGAAGCATTATCCCTATCCCCTGGAATACCAATAATCCCAATAAATCTAGATGCCCCCATTTTTTTTATTGCCTCTCCCGTAAGCTTATAGCTAGCAATATTATGACCATAATCCACTACTACCCTAAAGTTTTTTATATTAAATACATTAAACCTTCCGGGGTTTTGCAACTCATCAGAGTAAAATGAGCTTATGCCCTTTTCAATTATAGGAATTGGCACCATCATTGAATAAGCAGCTGATATAGCGGCGAGACAGTTTTCAATGTTGTAGATTAATTTACCACCATAAGCTGACGGTATTTTAGATATATGCAAGCTCTGGATATTGCCGTTACCTGTAGCTATGGTTATATAATTGTTCTTTAAAAAAACTGCCTTTCCTCCTAAGCTTATATGTTTATGGACAATAAGGTTATCCTCCTGTCTAGAAAAAAATACTATCTTGCTCTTGACTCTCTTAGCTGTTTGCACAACCATTGGATCGTCGGCATTCAAAACAGCATACCCACTTGCCTTAATGGATTCAGTCACCAATGATTTTACATCTAGTAGATCATCAAGAGTATCAACACCGTCAATCCCTAGATGATCTTCACTTAGGTTGGTTAATACACCTACATCGCTTTGATCGTAGGCCAGGCCAGATCTTATTATACCACCTCTTGCCGTTTCTAGCACTGCAATATCTATGCTCTTATCCATAAGTATAGTTCTTGCACTTGTAGGGCCGGTTGTATCCCCTTCCACAAAACATTTTTCGTTTATGTATATACCGCCTGTAACTGCCTTCCCTACATTCATGCCAAATACCTTGAATATATGGGCTATCATGCGGGTGGTAGTAGTTTTACCGTTGGTACCAGTAATAGATATGATAGGTACCGAATGCCTAGTTCCAGGAGGAAAGAGCATATCAATTATTAAATCAGCTACATTCCGCGATTTTCCTTTTGATGGTGACAAATGCATCCGCAAGCCAGGTGCTGCATTCACCTCTATAACTGCTCCTCCATCATTATGTAAGGGACGGGAAATGTCCTGGCAAGTTATGTCAACCCCTGCAACATCAAGTCCAATGACCTGGGCAGCTCTAACCGCAATACTGCAATTTTCTGGATGAATACTATCAGTACAATCTATTGCCTCCCCCCCGGTACTTATATTACCGTTCTCCTTTAAGAATACTCTTTCATTCTTTGCAGGAATGGAGTCTAAACTATAACCCTGTTTTGACAAAAGTCTCAAACTTATATCATCTATTTTTATTTTCGTAAGGGGTTTTTCATGGTCCTCCCCACGTCTAGGATCCTTGTTTACTATTTCAATCAGCTGTGAAATATTATGGATCCCATCACCGACAACATGGGCTGGGACTCGTCGAGCAACGGCTGCTATCCTACCATTTATAACAAGAATTCTATAATCGTTGCCAGGTATACGTTTTTCTATTAGAACATTGTCATCAAACCTGGACGCAGCAATAAACGACTGAGCAACTTCACTAGGATTGGTATTGTCTAAGGATACACCTTTTCCCTGATTTCCTTTCTCAGGTTTGACTACTACGGGATATCCAATTTTCTCTGCCATATCAATAGCTTGCTGTATACTTTTACAAGCACCCCCTTCAGGTACAGGAATGCCAACATCCTCAAGTATCATCTTGGTGGTTGTCTTATCACAGGCTAGGTCAACTGCAATACAGCTAGTATCCTCAACAATGGTAGCTTGAATTCTCTTTTGATATTTTCCATAACCAAGTTGTATAATGCTATCTCTTCCAATCCTAGTAATAGGTATTTTTCTTTTGATGGCAGCGTCTACAATAGCCCTTGTGCTAGGACCTAGCTGGTTTCGACAAACTTTTTCTTTAACAATATTGAGGGCACTATCTAAATCGAAATCTTTACCTTTATATAAGGATTTAACTAGCTGAACTGCCACTTTACCTACCTCTAACCCTCTAGTCTCATCTAAGTATTCATAGACAATAGTATAGAGGGATGTATCCCCAACCCTTCTTGCCTTCCCAAAGCCTATGGGCTCACCTAGAATGTTTAATAACTCTATGGATATATGTTCCATTACATGGGCCATATAGGTTCCCTTATTAAGCCTTTCTATAAAGCCTCCGGCATATCCAAGGGAACACTTGTGTTCATAAAGGCCAGGTAGAATACTGACCAATCTAGAGTTAAAGTTTTCAATGTTTTTGGTAGAAATATCGACCCATTTATTAAGATCTACAATCATCTTTATGGTTTTCTTGTGGCTATAAATATTTCTTCCTTTAAAAGCCTTAAGCTCTATTATCTCCAAATCACTACCTCCTAAGTATAGGTTCTCGCTCTTTTATATTGTATTTATATCCGGCCGGTAAAACGTCCATCTTTATGTTTGTGAAGGCCAGTATTTCATCGGGCTCTAACTCCGAGACGTTGCTATGACTGGAATGAATTCCATCCATAACAGTAACTGCATGAGATCCTATCACTTCAAATATAGAATCTTCGTTAACCACAATGCCGGTGTCTTCGTCTATACCAATTCCTAATACATGGGGATTCTGAGCAATAGCAGTCAATAATCGTCCTATTCTACCTCTTTGAGCAAAATGCTGATCTATAACTACATCCTTAAGTAAACCCAGTCCAGGCGCCATTTTTAATGTACATTTTCTAGGCGCATCTTCATCATTTCCTGAAGTTATCATAGTCTCACTCATAACCGATGCCCCAGCACTTGTTCCTGCTATTACCGCTCCATTATAGAAAGCATCATACAAAGCTCTTTCGGCCTTCGTCCCTCCCATTATTGAGGTTATACGTAATTGATCACCACCTGTCATATAAATACAAGAGGCTTTAGCAATTTCTCTACTGATATCCAACCCATTGGCACCATCCCTAGATTGAATATGAATGGCATTTGCATTGTCAGCTCCTAACCTTTGAAAGACATCAATATAAGCCCTAGCTACACTTTCGGGATATTCGGTGGCTGCAGTCAAGACTACTATTCTACCTTCTCGCATCTTTGCTAAATCTACAAGTTTTTTTAAAATGACACAGTCACTATTTTTATCTTCTGCTCCTCCAATAATCAATAAAGTACCTTTTGTAATTTCCTCCATACTTCTACTCCTATTGACGCAATGCTCTTATTTTTTCATAGTTTCATAAGTTTTATTCCAAATTTTGCATTAAAAAAAGGGAGCACTCATTTTATATGAGTACCCCCCAGCTCTTATAGATAGTTAGTATCATCTATTAACTTTTGATTTTTCGGCCCTGTCAGCCTCTGATTTCTTAATAGCATCCAATGTCTTTTTTCTCTTTCTTGGTCCATCCAAATAGCTTAACCCTGCTATTATAGGAAGAATAATGATCGGTATTATTGCAATAAATGGCATCTGCTCCTCCAAAACAACGAAAACTCTTGTATAGGGTGCCAGCCAGATCCTAAGAGCAATTTCAGCATAATTAGGACTTGTCTTTATTATTATTGCCGTTATATATAAAATCAATGCAGGGATGCTTGCTATTAGTCCAATAATAAATCCTTTAGGTTTCCAATACAAATTCCGTTTTAGTTCATTCTGGCTAAGATAATTGATGTCTATATAGGTGATTGCCCAATAGATAAACATCAGTACGAGTCCTACCACCCATTGATAAATTTCACTATTTTCCCATAATCCCATTAAGGGTAAAAGTACTAAGACCTCCACTAAAGATATTAAAGCGTGAGTTCCTATAAGCTTTAAACCTAATTTTCCGACACCCATAAGATTCATCCTTCCAAACCTGTATATTACTTCTTATTAATCCCCATATAATGCCATCTAGCATAGCTGGTTAATCCTATCATTGTCTGATTCTATTGTATATTAAAATATAAGAGTTTACCAGTTATATCTTGTATTTGTTTACAGCTTTTTTAAAGACATATACAGCAGCTTGAGTTCTGTCAGATACATCAATTTTCTTAAATATATTTGAAACATGATTTTTAACGGTTTTATCGCTAATAAATAGGTCGTCGGCGATCTCACGATTATTCTTTCCTTCTGCTATTAACAGCAGTACTTCTATCTCTCTTTGAGTTAAATTATCCTCTTCTAATTTTTTATTTATGTCAGGCGTACTGAGATCATCTTCTTCCCTAGCAAAATACTTATTGACACTAGGCTGGATATAAGTCTGCCCATTAGAAACGTCTCTTATAGCCTCAATAAGATGATCGGATTCCGCATCCTTCATCACATATCCTGAAGCTCCCGCTTTAATAGATTTCTTCAAGTATTCCCTATCTTCATGGATTGTTAAAACTATTATTCGAGCAGGACAGCCCCTTTCTTTTAATTCTCTAATGGCTTGCATTCCGTTTTTCTTAGGCATATTGATATCCATAAGTATGATATCAGGATTTGTCACTAATGCTTTTTCTACGGCTTCCTTGCCATCCTTAGCCTGGGCTATAACCAGTATGTCTTCTTCCAGTTCTAATATCTGTTGCAACCCTTTCCTCATTAGCGAATGATCATCTGCTATCATAACCTTTATCATCTGTACCTTCACGCTCGCTTTCATGTTGAATTAATGGAATTTCCAGTCTAAGTGTGGTCCCTTTACCAATAGAAGATTTTATACTCAAATTCCCCTTTAAGAGCTCAGCACGCTGCTTCATACTATAAATCCCAAATCCACCCAATCTAATTTCCTTATTGCGATTATATCTTTGGGCCTTATCATTAAACCCTACTCCATTATCAATGAATGACCCAACTAAGGTGTCCTGTATTATCCTTAAATTTATAAACACCTGGCTTGCATCAGCATGCTTTGCAACATTGCTTAATGCTTCCTGGGTTATCCTAAAGACCGCTACTTCCACTAGAGGATCTATCTGTACATATTCTGGATAGGTCTCTAGTATCACGTCAATACCAGTTTCATCCATGAATCTATTTATATACTGTTTGAGGGTTGCCACCAATCCAAGATCATCTAAGGACATAGGTCGAAGATCAAAGATTATCTTTCGAATGTCTTGCAGGGAGCCTCTAACCAATTTTTTTAGGTCCCGTAATTCGCTACGTGCCCTGTCAGGATCCATATTGACCAGTTTCTCACATAGTTCAGTCTTTAGAGCTAGATTTGAAAGGGATTGAGCAGGACCATCATGAATATCCCTAGCTACCCTCTGACGTTCTTCTTCCTGTGCCATAATGATCCTTATACCTAGTTCCTCTTTTTTCTTGACCTCTAGGATGGTATCATCGATATTTGTAAGAGCTATTTTAAGATAATTCATTGCTGATGCTACATGACTAGTTATGTATTCAGCTCTTTCGAGGATTGAACGTGCTCTCTTTAATTGGTGTTCAAGGTCAGAACGCAGTGCTATCAGTTGTTCCTCTTGTTTCCTTTGAAGAAGAAGCTGGACTTGAATATCCTTTGTTTCCTCGTATGCTTTTCTGATATCTTCTTCACCAAAGTCATTGAAATTTTTGCTAATCATCATTAATCTATATCTCTTGCTTTTTTCCATCTTTTCCAGATGATCGACTTGCTCAATGATCTTTACTATCTCTTCATCCAACTCAGCAAGACGTGATTCTAATTCTTTACACTCTTGCCTGGACTCCTCAGCTATTTCAAATATTTGCTTCTTTCCATCTTCTATTGTATCTATGGTTTTTTCAACGATTTGATCTATTTGTACTAATCTACCAGAATCTTTGGACACCATATCCGTCTCCTATATGTATAGAGTAATTTTGTAAGGCTTATTAAGTAGTTCCTAAATTCTATAGTACTAAGTTATATTCCACTAAATCTATTAATTCGACATTTCTTCCTTATTTCCTCTTTTAACAGGAGATAAAATGACCAACATATGCATATTTTGCCATATCCCATAAAATTGCTGAATAAAACACTGATAAACTCAGTGTCTAATAAGTGATTATTTCTTTATCTGTTATAATTATGTCCAAAGGCACATCCCAAGACCCTATGGGGACTTCCTCAATAATTTGAAATCTATAGGCCAGTCCTATCTTCAATACATTCGCTGATAGCCTTGTCAGAAAACGATCATAATATCCTTTTCCAAGTCCCAATCTGTTACCTTTTCTGTCAAATGCTAATCCAGGAATTAATATCATCTCTATCGCCTGAGGTTCAACGGGCCTTATGAACTCTTTTTTTGGCTCTAAAAGCCCAAAATACGAAGGTTCAAGTTCATCTAGATGGTAAATCCGTGATGCAACTAGTCCTGTCCTTTCAGGTATACATAAAGGTACCGAAACATTTTTCCCCTCTTCAAGAAGTTTTTCTATGATGCCCACTGTCCTTACCTCATTACCTATACTTACATAACTCATATAGTTTTCTATAGAATGTTCACTCCTGAATAGATTAAATAAGTTTTGGATACTACTGCTTTTATCCAATACTTCATCCATCGTGAGCTCATTTCGCAACCTCTTCATTTTTGATCGAATTTTATCTTTCTTATTATTTATATGAGTCATCTTTATCCTCCACATAAATACGAGGGACCCTGTTATTTATATTGGTGAGTACCTCATAGGATATAGTACCGCACAATTTGGCGATATCATCAGCAAAAATTGCCTCATTCCCCTGTCGCCCAATTAATACCACATGGTCTCCTACCCTTACTTCTGGAATACCTGTGACATCCACCATCATTTGATCCATACATATGTTACCTATAATGGGAGCTTTTTTCCCTCTGATCAAAACCCAACCCCTGTTGCTAAGCAAGCGGCTATATCCATCTCCATAGCCAACAGGAAGGGTAGCAACTATCCTTGCCCCTTTAGCGACGAAAGTCCTTCCATAGCTAACACTACAGCCTTCTTCTATCTCCTTTAAGTATGATACTTCCGTATGCCAACTCAGTATTGGTTCTAGAGTAAGATTCTCCTTTGAGCCGCTGTCAGGCCCATAACCATAAATTCCTATTCCCGCCCTTACCATATTGAAATGAGCTTGGGGATAATTAATTATTGATGCTGTATTTGAAGCATGTACCCATTTAGTATACACACCTTTTTTCCCTATATCTGCCAGAATGCTCTTAAAGCGCTCTAGCTGGATCAGGGAATACTTACTACCACATTCATCAGCACAAGCAAAGTGAGTAAACACTCCTTCTAAGATCAGATTTTTCATATCCTTTATGGCAAAACAAAGACTAAGGGCCTCATCACTATCTCTAACTCCAATCCTACCCATTCCACTATCGATTTTAATATGAACTTTGATATTCTTATTCTTTTCCTTTGCCCTTTGGTTTAATAGTTCTGCAATATCATGAGAAAAGATACAAACAGATAGGTTATAATCTAATACCAACTCTATCTGATTAGGAGAAATGCTCCCTAAGACCAGTATATCGCAGGCAATACCTGCTTCTCTTAGTTGTGCTCCTTCTTCAGGGATAGCTACACCCAAGGACCTGGCCCCTGATTTCAGAGCTTTTTTTCCTATATCTATAATGCCGTGACCATAGGCATTGGCCTTTACAACGGTCATCAATGCAGTATTAGGATCAAGATAGCTTTTTATTTTGTCTATATTATTATTTAGTAATTTAAGATTTATTTCTGCCCTAGTTGGTCTCAAGACAATCACCCCTTAGGTAATTATACATAGCAGTCATCTTTATTTCTAGGACCACATCTTACCTTATTTCTATAAGGGTGGTCTGTGAGCGATTCTATAGTTCATATACCTCCCTACAAGTCAAAATATTGATCCCCTCATCCTGTAAAGCCTTCATAGCGTTCTTTATTTCTTCAACCTTAAAGAGGAGCAAAGCTCTCTGGGATGGTCTTCTTACAAAGGAATACATATACTCAACGCTAATATTATTTTTGTTGAAAATCTCAAGGACCTGGTGCAATCCTCCGGGACAATCCGGTACTTCCACCGCCAAAACATCAGCAATATTGACGGTAAAACCCGCGTCTCTAATTACTTCTATGGCCAAATCCGGTTTGTTTGCTATCATTCTA
The DNA here is from genome assembly GCA_012518075.1 of Clostridiales bacterium. Classification (GTDB taxonomy): domain Bacteria; phylum Bacillota; class Clostridia; order Caldicoprobacterales; family UBA3941; genus JAAYTG01. The sequence goes on from JAAYTG010000048.1 coordinate 23,175, forward strand.
ACGATTCCGAAATTGGTGGTATCAGCTATAGAAATAGCACTTATATCTATATTGTTATCCTTTAATATACTAGTAACTTGTGCTAGACGTCCTTTCTTATTCTCCAAAAATATGGATATTTGCTTTACTGTCACTTCTCTCCCTCCTAATTTCATAGTAGAGTCAGTTTTTTCTAACAAAGACTTAACTATTGGGTAGTGCATATAAACAACAATATGGAATCTAGCTTAGAAAGCTATTTTCCAATAAATCTTGATCTAATTTTAGGCTATTTTGCAGGGAATTTCCCCAAAGCTAATAATCTATTTTAGTTTTGGGGTTTTATATATGGTATTATCCACATCTGCCAGCAATAGATAGGAATACTGAAAAGTAAATAGTACTCTTCTATAGTATATATTATACATAAAATCCTATGAAAAATCACCAAAATATTCAAATGCATGGAATAAAATCCCAGCCTAGCCATTGCTGATATAGAGGACCATAGCCATTTATTGAGTAAAGATATTTATTATAGCTACTGATTTCCTTAATCATGCCTATAAGTAAAAATTAAAGCTTCCTTAACGAAGCTTTAATAGACTATTTTGCCCTAGCCAATTTGCGGCTTTTTGGCTTATCATCCCATTTTGCCCATAGGGGACCGGCAACGAAGATTGATGAATAGGTTCCTGCCATAAGCCCTATCAAAATAGGAAGAGTAAAGTCCTTTATAGACTCAACTCCTAAAACATATAAAGCAGCTACAGCAAATATAGTAGTAAGGGAAGTGTTAAGAGTTCTGGTAATACTTTGCCTTATACTCTGATCGACAATCTCTGACATGGTCATTTTCCTGCCCAAGAGTTTTCTATTCTCTCTAACCCTATCAAATATAACAATAGTGTCATTAATAGAATAGCCTACTATGGTAAGAATAGCTGCAATAAAAGAGCTGTTGATTTGAATCCCTGTCATGGCTGTTACGGCTATCAAAATAAGTACATCATGAAGCAGAGCAATAACAGCAGTTATGCCAGATTTGAGCTCAAATCTAATCCAAATGTATACTAGAATAAAAGCTCCAGCTATCAATACTGATATAACTGCATTTCGGATTAATTCCCTACCCATGGTGGGACCAACAAACTCTATTTTTATTCCTTCCGCATCTAAGTTATATTTCTCTTGAAGTGCTTCAACGATATCATTATGAACTTCCTGCTGATTTTCTACATATCTCAGCCTGATAATCACATCCTGGTTGTTCTGGCCAGCACTTAATATGTCAGCATCAACACTTTGCTTACTTACAAGTGCCCGTACATCATCAACATCATAGGAGGTACCAATACTAGCATATATGTTACTCCCTCCAATAAAGTCTATTCCCATATTAAAGCCTCGAACTGCTATAACACCAAATCCGATGAGAATAATGATCAGGGGTATGGCAATCCATATTCTTATGTGTTTAACTATATTAAAATTCATCTTTATATGCCTCCCTTATATCCCATAAAGCTTTTTATTCTTTATATCAAGTCTCATAATCAACTTTAAAACGTATCGAGTAAAGAAAATAGCCGTGAACATACTTGCTAATATACCTATTATCAAGGTCTTTGCAAATCCTTGTATAGGGCCTGTCCCAAAATAAAGGAGGACTACTGCAGCAATCAAGGTGGTAATGTTTGAATCTAAGATTGCTCTAAAGGCCTTAGAAAACCCCATATCTACAGCGGCTCTTAAAGTTTTACCTGCCCTAGCTTCCTCTTTGATTCTTTCAAATATAATAACATTAGCATCCACCGCCATACCTACAGATAATATGATGCCTGCTATACCAGGCAGGGTCAAAGTTACCTTTGCAACTACAATTACCAACATCACTATGATAATATAAGCCACTAGAGCCA
>JAAYTG010000049.1 GCA_012518075.1 Clostridiales bacterium
CGAAGTGAGGATGATGAGTCCTCTAGTGCTAGCCTATATAGGTGATACTATATATGACCTATTAGTTAGAAGCTACTTAATTATGACACGGAAAGTTACTGTTCATAATTTACACCACCAGGCTATTGGTTTTGTCAGTGCAGGGGCCCAGGCTAATACCTTGGAAGGTATATATGAGAAGCTAACTGACCAGGAAAAGAATATAGTCAGAAGAGGACGAAATGCCAAGTCAGGTACGGTACCCAAAAATGCAGATATAAATGAGTACAGGTATGCAACCGGCTTTGAAGCCTTGTTGGGATATTTATACCTGACTGATAGGACGGATAGGCTTATGGAGATAGGTAAGTGGATTATAGAGAGCAATAGCTAACTATAGATTAGCCCCTTTTGCTAGTTAGTCTTATAATCATATTTTCTGTATACCATAAGCCAAGTTTTCAAACCAAATCAGCCAAGGCCTTTACCTATCAATAGCACATTATGTCCGTATAGCAATAACTGTTGAACTAGAAGAACAGGATAAATTATGAATAGAGGGCAAATCAATACACTAGATTACAAGTCAGTCGAAATAAGTGTTAATATGCAATTTTGATAAATAAAGGGATATATTATTTATGGAAGGAAGGATATTATGAGTGAGGTCGCTCTTAAAGTGAAATTATTGAGATATACACCGGAGCCAGAAAAAGTTATAGCAATGGCTGCCAAGCTTTGTTATTCTAGTGCAGACATTGATGAATTGGCTGAGGGTGTTGATCAAAAAGATCAAGCGGGTTTTTTGGAAAAGCTAATGGATATGGGACATCTATCTCCCGTAGAACATGCTAGTTTTACCTTTGGAGTAGAAGGGGTATCCAGAAGCTTGCTAGCCCAAATAACTAGACATCGCATAGCTAGCTTTAGTGTAAAATCCCAAAGATATGTTAGCCAACAATCCCTGGGGCAAGGGATTTTTGATTATATTGTGCCTCCTAGCATTAAAGAACTGGGAGATGAACACGTAGAAAAATTTGAAAAACAGATGGCTCAAATTCAAGATTGGTATGATGAGTGGATTGAGGCCTTAGGGAACCAAGGTGAAAAATCCAACGAGGACGCCCGTTTTGTTCTGCCAAATGCAGCAGAAACCAAGTTTGTAGTCACTATGAATGCTCGGGAGCTTTTGCACTTTTTCAGCCTCCGCTGCTGTAACCGAGCCCAGTGGGAGATTAGAAATCTGGCAATAGAGATGCTACGTCAGGTTAAGGAAGTAGCACCTAATCTTTTCAGAAATGCGGGGCCGGGCTGTGTTAGGGGTAAGTGTCCTGAGGGCAAGATGACCTGTGGCAAGGCCAAGGAAGTAAGGGAGTTCTTTGGGAAGCTGTGATAAAGAAAAAAGGAGTAGATGGTAGATGAAGGGTAAGAAAAAAAAGAATAGATCAAACCGCGGTGGCAATAGGAAGAATAGAAGAGAGAATACTTATGATACGGATAGCAAAGCTTCAACTGATCAAAGGGATCTAGAAGAGGCTGGTGGTGAAGGTCAGGTAGAAGGGCGTAATCCAGTATTGGAGGTATTCCGATCAGGCAGGACTGTGGATAAGCTGCTAGTGGCCCAAGGCAGCAGGCAAGGATCTATCCTAGAGATTATAAACAAGGCCAAAAAAGAGGGGATAGTCATTCAAGAGGTAAACAGAAGAAGGCTGGATGAATTATCTCAAACTGGGGGGGCTCATCAAGGGGTAATAGCTTTTGTAACCCCCTACTCCTATGTTAGTCTGGACCATATATTGGAGCGGGCATCGGCAAAAGATGAATGGCCCTTCGTTATTGTATTGGATCAAATAACCGATCCACACAACCTGGGTTCTATTATTAGGACGGCAGAATCCTGTGGTGCCCATGGAATTGTAATTCCTAAGAGGCGTGCTGTAAGCCTTACTCCGGCAGCAATAAAGGCGTCGGCCGGTGCTGTTGAATTTATGCCTATAGCTAAGGTTACAAATATTTCTGACGCCCTAGAAACCTTAAAGGGACGAGGCCTTTGGGTGGCGGGTGCAGATATGGATGGAGAATTGTATACTTCTAAGGACTTAACAGGCCCTATGGCCCTGGTAGTTGGCAGCGAAGGTAGGGGACTTGGCCGCCTTGTTAAAGAGAAGTGCGATTTTCTGGTAAGTATCCCCCAAAAAGGGAGAATCTCTTCTTTAAACGCCTCGGTGGCAGCGGCGGTTATAATGTATGAAATGGTCAGGCAGAGGGATTTTAAGCTTTTGAAAGGGCAAAGATAGCTTGACTTGCCTAGATTATGTAATGTATAATAAAAACGATTACATGTTGAATGTAGCAGATTGTTAATTTGCGGCATTATTGTGGGGGGATTCTGTTGGAGGTCACTGCTGCCGAAGCAAGAGTCGAAGACTATGACATTATGCTAGATGAAGATATAGTTCAGTTGGCTTTAGACGGAGATTCATATGCACTAGAATATCTGTTGAACAAGTATAAGAATTTTGTAAGGATAAAAGCACGCTCTTATTTTCTTATAGGTGCTGATAGGGAGGACATAATACAAGAAGGAATGATCGGGCTCTATAAGGCTATTCGTGACTTTCAGCCCAGTAAGCTTTCTTCCTTCAGAGCCTTTGCCGAACTATGCATTACCAGGCAGATTATTACTGCCATTAAGACGGCTACCCGCCAAAAGCATATCCCTCTGAATTCCTACGTTTCCCTAAATAAGCCCATATATGACGAAGAATCAGACAGAACTCTTATGGATGTTATATCAGGAGTTAAGGTGACTGATCCCGAAGAGGTCATAATAAGGCAGGAGGAATTTGCTGACATTGAATGTATAATTGAGGAACTATTAAGCGATTTGGAATGGGAAGTCTTAACATCCTATCTTGAAGGTAAAACATACCAGGAGATTGCTATTGAGTTGGACAGGCATGTAAAATCCATAGATAATGCACTACAGCGGGTCAAAAGGAAAGTTGAACGATATTTAGAACAAGAGAATAAAAAAACAGTTGACAAAACTAATTAAAGGATATAAAATATAACGTGTTCGCCACAAGGTGTATGGTTGGACACAAAGATTCAAAGAGCATGCTGATCTTTCGTAGGGGTCATAGTACGAATAGACAACATGCGGGTGTAGTTCAATGGTAGAATACCAGCTTCCCAAGCTGGCTACGTGGGTTCGATTCCCATCACCCGCTCCATATTATAGGAGTTAAAAGTTAGGGATAGAGGCTCAAGGCTATATATGATCTTGGCTTCTAATATGTACCAACTAACAACTGCCAACTAATAACTAGTAAGTAAGCCCATGTAGCTCAGCAGGTAGAGCGCCGCCATGGTAAGGCGGAGGTCACCGGTTCAAGTCCGGTCGTGGGCTCCATTGTTATATAACAAGAAAAAATGAAACACCTGGCTATGTGTAGTTAGTATTTACATAAGTAGAATTGCCGCCGGGTCACGAAGGAGGAAAAGGAAAAATGGCAAAAGCAAAATTTGAAAGAACAAAGCCCCATGTTAATATTGGGACCATAGGGCACGTTGACCATGGTAAGACAACTTTAACTGCAGCCATCACCATGGTGTTGTC
>JAAYTG010000050.1 GCA_012518075.1 Clostridiales bacterium
GAGGAATTTTCATACTGATAATCTATAAGCTCTTAGAATAAACAAAAAATTCTGTCTTCTAATACAAGGTTACAAATAGTAATGCTTACTTATTATTGTGTTGACCGAATATCTTGTCCCTATTTTTTTCTAGTATTATTAGCAGTGGATAACCTAATCCATAGCAGGATATTATTTGTCCTAATGTTACAGTGCCTACAGTAAGCCAATATGGCAGGCCTTCTACCATATAGAGAACCCATCCAATGACCAGGCCATTAATTATAACGGGAGGCAGTGGCACTAACCATGGCTTGGGGGCCTTTCTAGACAGTATTGCAGCTATCAGGGAAGCCAGACTACCAAAAACTATATCTATTATACTACCGCCAAAGATATTGGCCAGAATACAGCCTACAAAAAGGCCAGGTACGGCTGCTGGAGTAAAATAAGGCAATATGGTCAAGGCCTCAGCTATCCTTACCTGAATCTGTCCATAGCTGATGGGAGCTAAAAGTATGGTTATAGCAGCGTAGATAGCAGCTAGAATAGCAGCTTCTACGATAAATCTTGTCTTTTTATTTGAATCAACATTCATTTTTACCTATCATCCTCTTTACTTAAATTGATCAGTTATGCTCTCTCGTCTAATAGTAGCTACTAAATGGTTTTGTAAAAGTCATTCACTTATTTAACTATGCCCATAGCCTAACCTGTTGAGCTAGATTAGTATTCCTCTACATACAAAATTCTTAATAAGACAGGCAAATCTTAGCCTACCGCACAATAAGACAGAAGAAACGTCCCCCCTATCTCTCCACAGAGGATTTCCACCGCCAAGTTACCGCGCATACTAGGCATATAAAAAGACCCTAGGGGACACAAGTCACCCCTAGGGTAATGGTCTCCGTAGTTTTGTTTTTAGACAGGATGGTTACGAACTGTCTTATTTAGTTTTGTAAAGCTTATACTTTCTCTACCATGATTCCTGTATCATGATCGTTTAAATCAAATCTTTCCATGGAGGAATCACTTGTCTTCTCAATAATTACTGCTAAGGTCTCATTCTTAATATAGTCTTCATAGAGCTTAACAGCCTTTGTTATCTCTTCATCACCGTCAAAGAAAATACGAATGTTGTCCATTACCTCATAGTTGTTATTCTTTCTCATCTGTTGAATTTTAGAGATAAACTCTCTAGCATAGCCTTCATTTCTCAGTTCAGGGCTTATGGTGGTGTCCAAGATGACAAAGAGATTATTCTCCATAACCACATTAAAACCTTCTTTGGCTGCAATAGTTATCAATACATTATCACTATTTATCTCAAAGGGCTGACCGTCAAGGTCGATAGTATAGCTTTCTCCCCCATCTAGCATAGGGGCGACCACTGCCGTATCCAGCTGGGACAGGGCTTTTTGGAAATCCTTAATCCTTGGCCCAAGAACCGGACCTAATACCCTAAAGTTAGGCTTTATGGTAAAGTCCATGTACTGATCCAGATTGTCGGCAAATACTACGTCCTTGATGTTCAGCTCTTCCTTAATTAAAGGTACTAGATCAGAGATCAGTTCCTCATACTTGCCATCCACAAAGATCTCCTGCAAAGGCTGGCGAACCTTGATCCGGGCCGATTCTCTGGCCGCCCGTCCTAAGGTGACCAGGCTCCTGACTAGATCCATTCGCTGCTCGACCCTTTCATCGATAAGTTCCATATCCACTTTTGGATAGTCACTGAGATGAACGGATAACTCCCCTGTCAAGTTTTTATAGATCTCCTCGGATATAAAGGGAGCGAAGGGAGCAATCATCTGGGCCAAACCTACCAATACCTCGTAGGTAGTATTGTATACAGCCTTTTTGTCCTCTGTTAGCTGGGTGTCCCAGAATCTTCTTCTAGAACGACGGATATACCAGTTGGATAGATCCTCGTTGGCAAAATCCTGAATCCTTCTTACGGCTCTAGTGAGTTCAAATATTTCCATATCCTCTTCTACAGCTTTTTTTAGGTTGTTGTATTTTGATAATATCCATCTATCCAGTTCCGCCCTATCCTTATAATCCACAAAGAAGTTCTTGGGATCCAGTTTATCAGTGTTGGCATATAGGGTAAAGAAATTATATACATTCTTTATAGTAACAAAGAACTTACTAACAACCTCTTTCAGCCCATCCATATCAAATCGGGTAGGTGTCCATGGCGGTGATACATGGAGGAGATACCAGCGCAGGGCATCGGCACCGTATTGATCAAAGAGCTCAAAGGGATCTACGGTATTGCCTCTGGACTTGGACATCTTCTTGCCTTCTTTATCCAAAATCAGATCGTTTACTAAGACCCTCTTATAGGGGGATACACCTTTAACAAAGGTAGAAATTGCAATGAGTGAGTAGAACCATCCTCTAGTCTGGTCAATTCCCTCGCAAATAAAATCCGCCGGAAAGAGCTCGTCGAAGTTTTCCTTGTTTTCAAAGGGGTAGTGATGCTGAGCAAAGGGCATGGAACCACTATCAAACCAACAATCGATTACGTCCTTAACCCTGGTCATTGTGCCGGCGCATTTAGGACACTTGATATGGACATCATCAACATAGGGCCTGTGAAGCTCGATGCTTTCATCTATATCCTCTATTGCCCTATCTACCAGTTCCTTTCGAGAACCGATACTCTCATCATGTCCGCATTCACATCTCCAGATGTTTAGGGGGGTTCCCCAATATCTGCTCCGTGATATTGCCCAGTCATTAAGGTTTTCCAGCCAGTTGCCAAATCTTTTTTCCCCTACAAAATCCGGGTACCATTGTACACTATTATTGTTTTCTATCAGCTTATCCTTAAGCCTGGTCATCTCAATATACCAGCTGGGCTTTGCGTAATAAAGCAGAGGTGTCTGACATCTCCAGCAATGAGGATAGTTGTGCTCTACCTTCTGTTTTCTAAAGAGTTTACCTTCCTGGGCCAACCATCTTATTATTTCGGGGTCAGCGTCCATTACGAAGGTCCCCTTCCAGGGTGTTTCGATATACTTGCCATCCTCATCTACAGGCTGCACCACTGGCAGGTTATACTTTAATCCAGTATTATAGTCATCCTCACCAAAAGCAGGAGCCGTATGAACTATGCCTGTACCGTCTTCCACGGTTACATAGTCGGCTAGGGTTACGATAAAAGCCTTCTTACCCTCAGGTATACTAACAAAGGGCATAAGCTGCTCATACTCCATATGCTCCAGCTCTTTCCCCTTCATCTCTTCTATAATTTCATAGTCCCCGCCTACCACTTCATCGGCCAGGTTCTTTTCTACATAGTAAGTTTCATCCTGATAGCTAATCTTTAGGTAGGTCTCATCTGGATTTACAGTTAAGGCAACGTTGGATGCTAGGGTCCATGGGGTTGTGGTCCATACCAAAAAGTATTCGTCCGCATCTTTTCGTTTGAACTTAACATATACCGTATCGGTCTTGATCTCTTTATAGCCCTGAGCTACCTCATGGGAGGCTAGACCGGTACCACATCGAGAGCAATAAGGTAGTATCTTATGACCCTCATATATATATCCTTCCTTGAAGAACTTATCAAGTATCCACCATTCAGTTTCTATATAGTCATTATCAAGAGTGATATAGGGATTATCCATATCAATCTCGTAACCCATCCTCTTGGTCATCTCTCGCCATTGTTTTTCATAGGTAAAGACTGAATGACGACATTTTTCGTTAAACTTACCTATACCGTATTCCTCTATCTCATGCTTATCCTTTAATCCTAGCTGCCTCTCCACTTCTATCTCTACTGGCAGCCCATGGGTATCCCATCCAGCTTTCCTTTTGACCTGATGACCGGTCATAGTCTTGTATCTACACACCGTATCCTTTAGGGTTCTAGAGATAACATGATGAATGCCAGGACGGCCATTGGCCGTTGGAGGACCCTCATAGAAAATAAAGGGTTTACTGCCTTCCCTATTATCTATACTCTTTTGGAGGATATCGATTTCATCCCAAAAATCTCCAATCCTCTGCTCACTTTCTCTGATACTCAGATTAGATAGGGGTTCAAATACTCCCATAATCCATCTTCCTTTCCTATCTATATTCTCCATATAAAATTAACTCTTTATACCGTCTAATATTATACTTACAGTAACCATGTAGCTCTATTACAAGTCGCTGCCTATTAACAATCAATTATCATTAACCATCCCAGCAAGCTAGGCAAATAGGCGGTTGTCTAGAGCAAATAAAAAACCCTGAGTCTTGAAACTCAGGGACGACTATGCCGTGTTACCACCCAGCTTATAGGCATAAGTATACCTATCGCTCATTTTGGTATAACGCACCTTTGCGTGATATCTTAATGACAATTATCATGCTTTCAGATATCCAGCTCCCGGGTGATATTCATAAAGGGTTTTGTGATAATCTTCCACCAAACGACTACCTCTCTATAACAAAAGACCTTTACTACTGTCCCTTTCACAGCTTTTAAATATTAAAAAACCTAAAGATTCTTACCAATATCCAGTATACTTCATGATACTTCAAAGACTACAGTTTTGTCAAGGGTAGATTTTTTCACTAGGTTGTAAACCAGGTTGTAATATTAAGTGACGGAGAATTTCTGAAATATTCTATACCGGAATTTTGCCAAACCACTCGCTGAATCTATAAAATATTTGTCAAGGGAGGTTTTCCCCTTTACTAATATTAGACAATTGCAACTTAAATTGAAAAACTTTTTCATTCTCATCTTTGAATGTAATCTCAATAGAAAATACAAAAAGTTGGCAGGTAAATAAGCACCTGCCAATTTTTTAGAAACAAATTTTTTACTCCTATATTTTCCTAATCCTTATTGCCATATACTCCCGTCCTGGAAGCTTAATAGTAAATTTACCCTGATGGATTCCTGCATCTTCTATAGTCATATTCCATGTATCTATAACATCAA
>JAAYTG010000051.1 GCA_012518075.1 Clostridiales bacterium
GAGAAGACCTATAGCCTGGATGAAAAGAAGGATGATATCCAAGAGCTATTAGAGAATGAGAAGAAGAATGAGAAGTGGCAGGAAGTTCTAGATGGATGGAAAGAAAAATCAATAGAGAAATTTGAGAAGCGCCTATAAGTTGTGACTGGACAGCCCACCTTAAAAAACCATACTTTACCTTTATAGTTTTCATAAAAACCTATTAAAAGGAAAACTTTCAAGACTATTGCATAAAACCTGAGAATTAGTAAAATAATAAGGTTGCAAGGATGGTTTTGTAATTTAATGTATATTAAGGAGGGATGTCTGTGAAAGCAACCGGGATTGTTAGGCGGATAGATGATTTGGGGAGAGTTGTTATACCCAAGGAGATTCGCCGGACTTTGCGGATACGTGAAGGTGACCCATTGGAGATCTTTACGGACCGGGATGGCGAAGTCATTCTAAAAAAATATTCTCCTATAGGTGAATTAAGTGATTTTGCTCAGGAATACACCGAATCTTTGCATAACACCCTAGGCCACATTGCATGTATAACGGACAAGGATTTTATTATTGCTGTAGCCGGAGGGCCAAAAAGAGAATTCCACGAAAAATCAATAAGTACTGATATTGAAGGGATTATGGAAGCAAAAAAAGCGGTGATAGCTAACCGCAGTGAAAATGATACATTATTGAGCATCGTGTCCAACGGGGATGATGCCGGAAAATATTCCTCTCAGGTTATTGTACCCATCGTTTCTCAAGGTGACCCCATTGGTGCAATAATACTGCTATCTAAAGAAGCGGGTACAGAGATGGGAGAATCAGAAATGAAGGTTGCCGAAACGGCAGCTGGATTTTTAGCAAAGCAAATGGAGCAATAAGGCAAATCTAATCCATATAGGTTAAAGTGAAACTAAAAAGGGCATTGAAAGAGCAATGCCTTTTTTGGATTTTACTATTAAAGAGTGCGTTACCATATGATTTTTCAATTCCATCCCAGTCATTATCGGATTTAAGGTCCTTGGGGAATAAGTCCTATCTTTTTTTGTGAAGAAATATTAAATAATCCTATAATACTTTTCATAAATCTAAATAGTGATATAATATCAATATGCTTGAAATGAACGGAGGTTTGCCATGAGCAAAAAATCCTTTGTAAAGGGAGCAGGAATTCTAGCCATTTCCGGTTTATTAGTCAAGGTAATCGGAGCCGTATTTAGAATCCCTCTTACCAATATTATAGGTTCGGAAGGCATAGGTCTATATCAGATGGCCTATCCTATATATGCCTTTCTCTTAGTTGCTTCCACAGCTGGTTTGCCGGTAGCCATATCCAAAATGGTTTCTGAGGAATTGGCCCTAGGCAATCATTATGGGGGATATAAGATATTTAGAATTTCCCGCCGGCTTCTAACACTGCTGGGAATAGTTACTTCCCTTATTTTGCTACTGAGCAGTGGTTTGATATCAAAAATTCAGGGCAATCCCAAATCCCTATATGCCCTTATGGCCATTTCACCGGCTTTATTTTTTGTATCCATTATGTCTGCCTATAGGGGCTACTTTCAGGGAATGCATGTCATGCACCCAACGGCCCTTTCCCAGATAGTGGAACAGCTGGGAAAGCTGATTATGGGTCTAACCCTAGCCGCCCTATGGCTGCCCAAGGGGCCGGAATTCGCCGCCGCCGGAGCTATACTGGGTGTAACCCTAAGTGAGGTAGCTGCCCTTGCTCTGCTTCTAGGGATGTTTCGCAGGGAGAGGAGCACTATTCTTCGAAACGCCAAGCTTACCTACAGAAGGTATGCCCAAACCCCATCCCGGGACATAATCTATAAACTCATAGAGATAGCTGTTCCTGTTACCATAGGTGCTTCAATAATGCCCCTGGTCAACATGAGCGACCAGATCATAGTGGTCAATCGTTTGGTGCCTATTATTGATAAGCTGCCTAATGTCCCATACGGCTTGGAATCATTTATAGAATTTGTCGGCAATAAAGGGCTTCAGATTCCAGCGGGCCTTAGCCTGGAGAATATGTCCAGCCTGATGCCCGATGTCCATGCTGAGTATATAAAGATGATAGCTACCCAGTTATATGGAGTATTGACTGGAGGGGTAAATACCCTCATTAACTTTCCGGCAGTCCTCACTATAGCTTTGGCCATGAGTCTGGTGCCAGCTATATCCGAATCCTATGCCTTAAAGGATATGAAGGGGGTAGCTAACACCACCACCTTAGGCATCCGTCTTACCCTCTTGGTTGGGCTACCTGCTGCTGTAGGGCTGGGGGTATTGGCTGAACCTATCTTAAAGGCTATCTATGTAAGCTTTGAAGAGTGGGAATACATCTATGGAACCAGGCTGTTGGTAACCCTTTGTGTTGGAGTAGTATTCCTTACCCTGGTCCAGAGTTTGACTGCAATGCTTCAAGGGGTTGGCAAGCCTGGTATACCCGTTCGCAACCTATTGATAGGTGCGCTCTTTAAAGTAATTATAACCTTTGTACTGGTAGGCAGTCCCCGATGGAATATCCAGGGTGCTGCCATAGGGACTGTAGTATGCTATGGGGTTGCAGCTGTCCTCAACTTCATGTCCGTCATAAAGTATACCGGTATAGGATTTCCATTCAAGGATTTTGTGATAAAGCCTATAATCTCAGTAACGGTTATGGGGCTGGTTGTTTACTATGCCTATGATATATTATTTAGCCGAACCAAAAGTAATATCACAAGCCTTGGCCTGTCTATTGTAATCGGGGTACTGGTCTATGGTATCATGCTGCTTCTGAGCAGAACTATTACCGCAAAGGATCTAGAAACCATACCCAAGGGGGAAAGCATTGCCAGGTTACTTAAGGGTTTGGGCTTGCTAAGATAACCATATAAACTCAAAACTCGCTAGGCTCAAAGATTGATTCGGCCTATCCTAGGCTGGGTTAATAGGCTCTAGGCCTTTTAGAAATGTGATTTCTATAATATCCTTTACACCTGTTGCTTTCACCCTATGCAGAATTAATAATGCTCTATTGATAAGTGAATGACTTGGCTGATTTGGCTTATGTAATACAGAAAAGTCGTAGCGGAGGCATGGAATAAACAATCAATAGCCATTATAATTATAGGATTAAGAGTACAAGGAGTTAACTTTATTATTTTACGGAGGATAAGATGAGAAAAAAGATAAAAGTAGTGGGTCTAGGACCGGGGAGAGCCGACGATCTTACCCTGAGAGCCATTAAGGCCTTGAAGCAAGGAAATGTAATACTGAGAACCCAAAGCCATGGGGTAGTATCCTTTTTGGAGGAGGAAGGTATCCCCTATATTAGTCTGGATGATCTATATGAAATCTCACAAACCTTCCAAGAGGCCTATCTGGCCATGGTTGAGAGGATATTGGAGGAAGCTCAGAGCCAAAACATAGTACTGGGGGTGCCCGGCCATCCCATGATAGGGGAGAGGCTGGTACTGGAGCTTTTATCTAAGGCCGATGATGGAGAGTTTGATATAGAGATAATACCGGGGATTAGCAGGGCTGAGGCTGCCCTGGCCTCAATTGGCAAAAATCAGGACGTCCAGGGAGTAAAGATAACAGTAGCTTCTGAGCTAGATGTGGATCATATAGATACCAGTATGCCCCTTGTGATTCAGGATATTGACAATCCTCTACTAGCCTCCGATGTAAAACTAAGCCTTCTTAGGGCCTACCCGCCTGGTCTGGAGGTTTACATATGCAAAAATAAGGATGAGGGTACAATAAAATGTCAAGCTATACCTCTACACCAGATGGACAGGCTGGAGGAATATGACTACACCACCTGTCTCTATCTTCCTGCCCTAGACTTAACAGAGCTAGAGGAATTTGCTTTTGGTCATCTGGTCAAAATTATGGAAATACTGCGCTCACCGGAAGGCTGCCCTTGGGACAGGGAGCAGACCCACCATAGCCTAAAACAGAATTTATTAGAGGAAACCTATGAAGTCCTGGAAGCTATCGAAATGGAGGACTATGACAAGATTATCGAGGAACTGGGGGATCTACTTTTCCAGATAGTGTTTCACAGTCAAATTGGCCAGGAACATGGGGAATTTGATATAAGGGATGTTATAAGTAGGGTATCCAATAAGATGATAGATAGGCATCCTCATATCTTTGGCGACCTTACAGTCAAAGATACGGACCAGGTGTTAGAAAACTGGGAAAAGATAAAGAAAAAGGAGAAAGGACAGGTCAGCCATACCCAGGTCCTTAGAGATATTCCTTCAATCCTACCTGCACTCATGCGGGCATACAAGGTTCAAAAGAAGGCGGCAACAGTGGGCTTTGACTGGGAACGTATAGAAGATGCGGCAAAAAAGATAGAAGAAGAACTATATGAGCTTAAAGATGCATACCAAGGGGGCAAAGAAGACCAAATTAAAGAAGAACTTGGGGATTTGCTATTTTCGGTGGTTAACGTAGCCAGATTTTTAAAGGTAGAGCCTGAACTATCCCTAAAGGCTACCATCGAGAAGTTTATAGATCGATTTGACTACATTGAGAGGATGGCTACTAAACCTTTGGAGGAAATGTCTCTCGAGGAGATGGATAAGTTGTGGAATCAGGCAAAGAACAGCAGTTTATAGGGCTTTTAATGTATAAGTTAAGAAAAAAATGGTAAACATATGAATGTTCTTCTTAATTTCCTAGGAAAGTTGATAGAAACACAAAAAAATATTGGAATTAAGAAGGAATTTGAAGAATAATAGCGAATAAGCTATAGTACAACTATTTAAGGAGGTATATATTATGAATAAAGCTGAATTAATCGCCGCTGTAGCGGAGAAAAGCGAGCTGACAAAAAAAGATGCTGAAAAGGCTGTAAATTCAATAGTTAGTGTTATTACAGAAACATTAGGTGCAGGTGAAAGAGTACAGCTGGTTGGATTCGGTACTTTTGAAGTTAGGGATAGAGCCGAAAGGAAGGGTAGAAATCCCCAGACCAGGGAAGAAATTGTTATACCCGCTTCCAAGGCTCCAGTTTTTAAAGCCGGTAAGGCTTTGAAAGATGCAGTAAATAAATAATTGTAAAGACCGGGGTTTCTGAACCAGTAGATTCTCCGGTTTTGTCATTTTGGGAGATAAGTTTCCATACCTGATCCTTTGGAGACTCTTAGTCCCTTGAGCGCTTTCAGAGGACAGGATTGCTATGGGGGGTGAATAGATGAGGATAGATAAATTTTTAAAGATATCCAGAATAATAAAAAGGCGAACCATGGCCAATCAGGCCTGCAGCCAGGGACGGGTGACCATAAATGGCAACGTGGCCAAGCCAGGAAGCAAGGTCAATGTAGGTGACAAAATAGAGATCCAGTTTGGAGACAATCTAAGGCGCTATGAGGTTTTGGATTTATCTGAGCATGTTTCCAAACAAAATGCCTCTAATATGTACCGAATAATATAATATTTGTGTATTTCCTTGAATCAATGCAAATAATAAAAATACCCATTAGCTCAAGGGCGTAAAAGAGAAGTTAGATTGTTATTGATTAGGAGGAAATATCATGATATATAAGAAGCTGTCCTATCTTAGAATAGTCTGTATGGTCATGGCAGTAATTCTACTAATAGGCTGCGCCGATAAGACAAGACAAACCCCTAAGCCGGACACAGGCCAGCAAGATCAAGAGGAAGAGGAAAAACCGGCTCCTAGCAAGGATTCACCCCAGGAGTCAGCCCAAAAGCCTGATCTACCGGAGGCTTTAGATGGTGTCGAGGGACAGGAACCCAGCTTACAGGTATTTATCCAGGAGGAAAATACTACCCAGGAAATGAAGCTGGAGGATTATATAAAGAATGTGGTTGCCGGAGAGATAAAGAATGATTGGCCTGATGAGGCTATCAAGGCCCAGGCCATTATAGCAAGAACCTTTGTGCTAAACTTTATCGATGAAAAAGGGCATTCAAAACACGGAAAAGCCCATATATCAACCGATATAGAAGAGGCCCAGGCTTGGAATCCCCAGGATGTAAATCAAAAGATAGAAAAGGCTGTAGAGGATACCCGGGGACAAGTCATGGTATATGATGGAAAGTATGCTCAGGGTTGGTTCCATTCCAATGCAGCAGGCATGACCGCCACTGCCAAGGAAGGTTTAAACTACAAAAAAGACAATCCGCCCTATATTAAGGTAGTAGAATCTCCCGATGATTCTCCGGAGATACCCGATGACGAAAAAGACTGGGAATACTGGGTATCAAAAGACAAGGTTATTGAGGCACTAAATAGTATGGGCAAAGAAATAAAGGACTTTGGCAGTGTGACCATTGGTGAGAAGGGGGAGTCGGGGAGAGCCATCACCCTTTCCTTTGAAGATACAAAGGTATCGGCCCCAGATTTTAGGATAGCCATAGGCAGTACTGAGATGAAGTCAACCTTGCTAGACCTGGCAGAGCTGCAGGGAGATCAGGTGATATTTAAGGGAAGAGGCTATGGCCATGGAGTAGGTATGTCCCAATGGGGGGCTTATACCATGGCCATGGATGGGAAAAAGGCCGAAGATATAATATCCCACTACTTTAGCGGGGTCAGCATTGTGAAAGTATGGGAATAAGAGGTATAACCTCGACCAAAAACAGGTCGGGGTTTTTGGCTTTTTAAGATGAATACTCCCTAGTAGTCCATCATATACTGTTTTAGGAGGGGATAGCATGATACGGGATTTGGATGATAAGAAGAACACCAGAGGCCGTAGCCACAGTATATTGATGGAAAACCGGCAAAAGGTCAGCATTACTGGAGTGCAGGATGTAGATAGCTTTGACGAGGCTACTGTGATACTAGTAACAGATATGGGCTATATCACTCTGCATGGAGTAGATCTTCATATAAGCAAGCTTAATTTAGAGGAAGGCCAGCTTATAGTGGAGGGAGAAATAATAGCACTTCAGTATAGTGATACAGACTATGCTAGAGGCAAGGGTTCAGGATTGCTGAGCAGACTATTTAGATAGGAGGCATATCTTATGACCTTGTCTACCACCAATCAAGCCTATATATTCCTGGCCACCGTGTACCTAGGACTGATATTAGGAATTATCTATGACATATATAGAGCCTTTAGAATGGTTGCCAAGCCCGGCAAATGGCTAGTGGCTATTTTAGATCTTTCTTTTTGGATACTTGCGGCTTTTATATCCTTTTTTATGCTTTTTAAAGTTAACGGTGGACAAATAAGACTATACGCCTATATTGGACTGGCACTTGGATGGGGACTCTACGCTCTAATTATAGGCAGCTTCCTGGTAAAGCTTTTGGTCAAGATCTACAGCTGGATTGCGGCCATTATTCTTTGGCCTTTGAGAATGATATCAAGTGGCATAAAATGGCTGGCCCAAAAACTGTCTATAAGGAAAAAAATAAAAGAAAGGGCTAAAGAAAAGGCTAATAATGGTTTATAAAAATTCCTAAAATAAAAAAGGACTTTTACTTTATTCGTCGAATAGTATATAGTATAATAATATACGTCTAATATACCGTTTCAATCTGTTGCTAGTAGCATTTACTGTCTGTCAGGAGAGGAAATAGTACAATGAAGAGAAAAAGGTATGTTTTGAAAACCAGAATGAAAGTATTTTTGGCATTGCTATTTCTAGGCTATTTTGGTATTATCTTAATCAAGCAAGAGATTAAGATGGATGACCAGGCCCACAAAATTGAGCATTTAAAGGAAGAGATAGCTCAGACAGAGGAGATGAATGCAGAACTTGAGCGGCTGATTCAGTATACGGAAAGTGAAGAGTATATTGAAAAGGTTGCTAGAGAGCGGCTGGGTTGGGTAAAAAAAGGTGAAATCATTTTCATCGAAAAGAAAAATAATTAGAGGAGGAACCCTTGTTTTATGCCAGTTAAGGTAGGACGAATTCTGGAAGGAACTGTTTCGGGAATAACGAATTTTGGTGCGTTTATTGATCTCCCAGGTGGTGAGAGGGGCATGGTGCACATATCTGAAGTGGCCGATGCCTATGTAAAGGACATCAATGATTATCTCAAACAAAATGACAGAGTCAAAGTAAAAGTGCTATCCATCAATGGAGAAGGAAAAATAAGCTTATCCATTCGTAAAGCGGAAGAAGAGAGTCAAATCCCCTTTGAAGAGAGATTAGCTCAGTTTTTTAAGGAAAGTGAAGAGCGATTATCTGACATCAAAAATCGTGACAACAAACGAGGGAAAGGAGCCTGGCGAGGCAATTGATATCCAACGCATCCATATATTTGGGTGCGTTTATTGTTGGCAAAATACAAGGTTTTTTAGAAGACCTTCAAAAAACTAAAAAAACTTTTAAAAAACTCTTGACATATTACCCAATATATTATACAATGAATTTCGTCGCCAACAAGGAGCGGAAAAGTTAATGACGCGGAGTGGAGCAGTCAGGTAGCTCGTCGGGCTCATAACCCGGAGGTCGGGGGTTCAAATCCCTCCTCCGCAACCATATATATGGCGGCGTAGCTCAGTTGGCTAGAGCATTCGGTTCATACACGGAGAGTCAGCGGTTCAAATCCGTTCGCCGCTACCAGATGTGGGCGCATAGCTCAGCTGGGAGAGCACCTGCCTTACAAGCAGGGGGTCACAGGTTCAAGTCCTGTTGTGCCCACCACTTATAAGAGAGTAGAATATAGATTCTACTCTCTTTTTTGCTTTTGGCACAAATCTAACAGATTATTGGACTTATACCCATTATTAGACTTATACCTAGCTCATATAAGACGGCCATAATAACTATTTCAGTATTTTCTATTGAGATTTGCTTCTTTTATGTATTAATGACCCTTTTTTGTCGCAAAGTTTTTTGGACAAGGCCTTCAATATTGACAAATTATTCAAGTTGCCTTTGCTATAATAAACTCACTTGTAAATTTAAAGTTTATTTGGCGGTGAGTTGAATGGAAAAACAGGAATATTACGGACTTGCTACAGCAGTTGACAGGGTTACTCCTGGATTAAACAAAAGACTTATTCCATCTAGCAGTGACAGCCGGACAAAGAGAAGCCGGACAAAGAAAAAGGACAAGCAGGTTCTAAATACAGCTATTATTCTAATATCATGTTTTTTTATGGGCCGAGCCTATATATTTGACTTCATGGCTCCGTTTGGTATTGCCTTCTATACTGCTCTGCTTAGCAGGCAAAAGGGTAGGCTGGCAGCATTTACCGCAATACTGGCTGGTATGCTTAGTGCACATGTAGGGGGCTTTATACTTAAATATGTAGCAGCCATGATACTGATATTTTTCACCTATAATATCCTGGCAATGTTTAGGGCAGGGCATAAGAAATTCTTATTAGCCTTTATGAGCGCAGCCATCCTTATGCTGGTTAATTTAATCTACAAAAAAATAGCACTGGCTAGTGTCTTGACCTATGATTATCTTTTGGCCAGTTTTGAAAGCACTATAGTATTTGCCCTGGTCCACGTCTTTAACAATGTCCTATCGGTTATTCTAGATGCTAAGAGGCGGAGAATCCTCTCCAATGAAGAGATGATCTCTATGGGTATATTTACTACTTTTCTCATAGTGGGAATGTGGGATATTAGTATATACAGCTTTTCCCTTAGAAATATTCTTTCGGTTCTTTTTATTTTAATCGCTGCCCATATTGGTGGAATTGGGCTAGGAGCCACTATGGGCCTTCTTATGGGGCTAGTATTGTCCATGGTCAGCTCACCGGATCCTATCCTAATAGCAGGATTGGGCATATGCGGCTTGATAGCCGGCACATTTAGAAGTCTGGGCAAGATCTTTACCGGCTTAATCTTTTTACTGGCCAATGCCTTTATGTCTTTTTATATTAGCCAATCTACACTAACCATACTAGCCTTCCAGGAGATACTCATAAGTATCGGGCTATTGATTTTAATCCCTCAAAAGGCTTTGTCTGCTTTGGGACAGTTTCTCGACCATAGCCTTAAGAGATTTGCAGAGCAGAATTTTTATATAAACAGAATGCAGGAATTGACCGTGGGAAGGCTTAGCGAGTTTTCCAAGGTATTTGGGGAGTTGTCCTCCGCCTTCAGTCAAATATCCCATAGGAGGCAAGCTGGCCAGGATCAGATTGCCAAGCTCTTTGATATTATATCCAGTCAAGTATGCAGTAGCTGCGCCCTATATGGGAGCTGCTGGGGGAGAGGTTTTTGTGTAACCTATAACCAGATGTTTGATATAGTCAATGAGATGGAAGCCAAAGGTAGCTTAGAAAAGAAGGATATAAAGGGGGACTTGTCCAAAAAATGCATTCATTTAGACAAGCTCCTGGAAGCTATACACCAAGTATACGGACTCTATAGATCCAACCTAAGGTGGAAGGCCAAGATAGAGGAATGTAGGCAATTGGTGGCCCAGCAGCTAGAGGGAGTATCAGGAGTAATGAAGCAGTTGGCCCAGGATTTGGATATCACCATAGAGTTTAAAAAGGATTTAGAGGAAGCTATAACCATAGAGCTGGACAAGGCAGGCATTAGGGTCAGAGAAGTCCTGGTAATCCAAAAGCCCAACGATAGCATGGAAGTCAACATTGATAAAAGCTCATGCAGCGGCCGTCGTGATTGTACCCGAAAGATTCAAAGAATAGTCAGCAGGATAATAGGCAGGAAGATGATGCCCAGTCAACTTCCATGTACAGTACTGAGCAAGGGAGAGTGTAGCCTAAAGCTGGTAGAAGCTATGGAATTTCAGGTAACCACTGGAGTCGCTAGAAAAGCAGGACAGGCTAGCGGGATATGTGGAGACAGCTATTCCTTTAATGGACTAGCCCATGGCAAATATATGCTGGCACTTAGTGATGGTATGGGCATTGGTAGCAAGGCTGCCGATGAGAGTAGGGTGGTCATATCCCTTTTGGAGAACTTCTTGGAGGCAGGCTTTGACTTGGATACCACCATTCGAACTATAAACTCCACTCTACTGCTCAGATCCCAGGATGAAATATTTGCAACCGCCGATCTGTGTCTGCTTGATCTGGTAACGGGCAAGGCCGACTTTGTAAAGATAGGTGCTGTGTCCACCTTTATAAAAAGAGGGGATTACGTGGAAGTAGTCAAGGCATCCAGCCTACCCATAGGAATACTCGATAGCATCCAGCTAGAAAAAGCCTCACTGAGGCTTAAGGATGAGGATACCATCATTATGATCACCGATGGTGTTCTAGATAATAGCTCCAAGGGTGAGAAAGCCGAAGACTGGCTGATTGAGGTCATGGATTCTTTGGATACCCGAAATCCCCAGGAGATGGCAGATTATATAATGGAAGCTGTTCTGGCATTAAAAGACCACAAAAAGGGGAAAGCTCTTGGAGACGATATGACCGTTATGGTCACCAGGGTTTGGAAACCGATGATTTGATACATACCATCCTTTATAAGTAGTTAATTAACTACTTATATTAGTTAGTCCTATAAGCATAGTGCCTATATAATCATAATGTCTATTTAGTATTTACTTCATCTTGGATTTTGATAAAACAAATGGGGTTTGTGCTTCTTACACAAATTCCTTTTTTAATGGCTAATTTAAGAAATCACTTGAAAAATAGGAAGAAAGATAATAGAATAAGATAGATTAATTCGGGGCTGATTAAAATGTTAGAGAAAGTTTTAGGCTATATCAAAAAGCATGATATGTTAGACGCAGGGCATAGGGTGGTAGTAGGAGTATCCGGTGGAGCCGATTCTTTGGCTCTTATCCACTTGCTGGAAGAAATGCGAAGCTATATTCCTATGACCCTCTATGTTGCCCATGTAAACCATGGCCTAAGAGGCCAGGCAGCCCGTGAGGATGCCAATTTTGTTAAAGAATTTGCAAGGGAGCTGGGCTTAGAGTTTTTTCTAAAGGAGGCCCGAGTCTCGGACCTGTCCAAAAAGTGGGGAGTATCAGAAGAGCAGGCAGGAAGAAGGGTCAGGTATGAGTTTTTTGGAGAGGTACTAGATAAGGTAGAAGGTCATAGAATAGCCCTAGCCCATCATAAGGATGATCAGGCCGAAACTATCCTCCACAATATTATAAGGGGAACAGGTCTTGCCGGCCTGTCAGGCATAAGGCCTATTAGAGATGGTCATGTTATTAGACCCTTGCTGGAGATATCCAGGCAGGAGATAGTAGATTACTGCCATGCAAAGGGTTTGAGTTATAGGGACGATCATACAAATGATGAGACCATATATACAAGGAATCGAATTCGTCATCTGGTGATTCCTATGATAGAAGAGGATTTTAACCCTAATTTTACCAATAGCTTGGTTAGGATGGGGGAAATACTAAGGGATGAAGAGGATTTCTTGCTTGATTACACCAACAAAGTTTTTGCTAACATAGCTGTTTTCACAAACAATAAGGTGAAAGTTTTGCTGTCTGATTTTAAAGAGTGTCACAAGGCTATCCAGGCAAGACTTATCCGACATGGTCTTGAGCTACTTAAAAAAGATCTCATGGGGATTGAGCATGTGCATATAGAAGGGGTTCTTAGTATGGCTCTAAACTCCCATGTAGGGGCTACTTTGGATCTTCCCGGCGGATATAAGGCCAGAAATGATTATAAGCATTTAATCCTATACAAGGCCCCGGCTAGGACAGAGGAGTCTACTGGGCCCACTCCGGATTTTCAATATGAGCTTAGCATACCGGGCGAGGTCTTGATACCCCAGCTAGGTATAGGGCTATCAGTCCGGGAAGCCCCGCAATCGAGTGTTTTAGACAAAGGGAAGCGGTGTATCTATATTGATGCAGATGCTGTTGGGGGTCAGCTCCTTGTTAGAAATCGAAGAAATGGAGACAGGTTTAAGCCTCTGGGCATGACCGGCAGCAAAAAGTTAAAAGACTTTTTTATCGATAATAAGATTCCACGTGACAAAAGAGATAGCATACCATTGGTTGTAGATAGAAACAATATTATATGGATAGCCGAATATCAGATGAGCGATGACTATAAAATAAGCAAAAAGACCAGAAAAACTCTTAGACTTGAGCTTATAGATTTATAACTTATAATATCCAACATCTCAAAAGGGAGGCATAGCAAAATGGAACAAATAGGAGAGATTTTAATCAGTGAGGAAAGAATTAAGGAGAGGGTTACGGAGCTGGGTGCCCAGATAAGCAGAGACTATAAAGAGAAAGACTTAGTGGCTATTGGCATTTTAAGAGGTGGGGTAATGTTTATGTCTGACCTTATAAAAGAGATCAAGATCCCCCTAAGTATAGACTTTATGGCAGTATCCAGCTATGGCATGTCCACCAAATCCTCAGGAATCGTTAGGATTTTGAAGGATCTCGATGATGATATTGAGGGGAAGGACGTACTAATAATAGAAGATATTGTGGATACCGGATTAACCCTTCACTATTTGATGGATTACCTAAAATCCAGACATCCAAGGAGCGTAAAGGTATGTTCCTTTTTGGATAAGCCCTCCAGAAGGAAGATAGAAGTGCCCATAGATTACTTGGGCTTTGAAATCCCGGATAAGTTTGTAGTGGGATATGGGCTGGATTATGCTCAAAAATATAGGAATCTTCCATATGTGTCAGTGCTCAGTGAGGAAGATTTATAAAGGACTCATTGATTTTGAAATGTTACTATGATAAAATGTTAAAATGCAGTGTTGTTACTTACTAAGGGAGGGTTGATATTGAGAAAATTCTTACGTGGCCCGGGTTTTTATCTTATATTATTGATTGTGATAATTTTTATTGTTTCGAATCTTGATGGAATAGGTACTACTAGGGAAGAAATTTCATATCCGGAGCTACTAAAGGCAATAGAAGAAAACAAAGTTGAGCGTATACAAACCGTGGAAAGGGCCGTATACGGCCTATATAAGGGTTCACATATTAGTGAAAAGGATTTTTTGTCCGGCGGCAAATATGATTTTAGATCAAGGATCATCACCGGAGAATCCTTCTATGAGGATATAAAAAAAATAGAGGCCAACAAGACAGGAATACCACTAGAGGAGATAACAGCTAGTGATTTTTCCTTTCAGGTTGACGTCCAGCCACCTCCGGAAGCACCATGGTGGCTGAGCCTTGTCCCTTTTCTTATCGTCATAGTTCTATTCGGCGTTTTTTGGTTTTTCTTTATGCAGCAGGCCCAGGGGGGTGGCGGGGGTAACCGAGTCATGTCCTTTGGGAAAAGCCGAGCTAAAGTTCATACCGATGAAAAAAAGAAGACCACATTTAATGATGTGGCAGGTGCGGATGAAGAAAAGGAAGAACTTAAGGAAATAGTGGATTTTTTAAAAAATCCCAAAAAGTATATTGAATTAGGTGCTCGCATTCCAAAAGGTGTACTGCTGGTGGGGCCTCCAGGGACAGGGAAGACCTTACTGGCCAGAGCAGTAGCGGGAGAAGCGGGCGTACCTTTTTTTACTATAAGCGGATCAGATTTTGTGGAGATGTTCGTAGGTGTAGGAGCATCCAGAGTCCGAGATTTATTTGAGCAAGCCAAAAAGAATTCACCCTGTATAGTCTTTATAGATGAGATTGATGCAGTGGGTAGGCATAGGGGCGCCGGCCTAGGCGGAGGACACGATGAAAGGGAGCAGACCTTAAATCAGCTTCTAGTGGAAATGGATGGTTTTTCTGATAATGAAGGAATCATCATGCTGGCTGCCACCAACAGACCCGATATATTGGATCCGGCCCTATTGAGACCGGGCAGATTTGATAGGAGAGTATTGGTAGGGGTGCCCGATGTCAAGGGAAGAGAGGAGATCATCAAGGTCCACTCTAGAGGAAAACCTTTATCACCTGATGTAGATATCAAGGTGCTAGCCAAGCGTACTCCCGGATTTACAGGGGCAGACCTTGAGAATATGATGAATGAATCGGCTATATTGGTAGCCAGACGTTCCGGAGAGTATATTGAGATGCAGGATCTGGAGGAAGCTATCACCAGGGTCATAGCAGGTCCAGAAAAGCGCAGTCGGATAATTACTGAAAAGGATAAGAAATTGGTAGCCTATCATGAAGCCGGTCATGCCATAGTGGCTAAGCTCTTGCCTAATGCAGATCCGGTTCATGAAATATCCATCATCCCTCGTGGGATGGCAGGTGGATATACCTTAACCCTTCCTGAGCAGGATAAATACTTTGTCTCCAAGTCCGAAATGATGGATCAGATAACCCAGCTGCTTGGCGGTAGGGTGGCTGAAGCCCTGGTACTTGAAGATATCAGTACTGGAGCATCTAATGATATTGAGAGAGCCAGCAGCATGGCCCGAAAGATGGTTACCGAATACGGAATGAGTGAGAATCTGGGGCCTGTAGCCTATGGAGGTAATCATGAGGAAGTCTTCTTAGGCAGAGACTTTAGCACCCATAAAAACTACAGCGAAAATGTAGCTTCTGCAATAGATAATGAGGTTACAAGAATCGTTCAATCAGCTTATTCCAAGGCGGAACAGCTACTCAAAAGCCATATGGATGGGCTCCATAGGGTAGCCCAAGCTCTCTTGGACAGGGAGAAACTAGACAACAAAGAATTTGAAGAAATATTCGCAGGCGCATAAAGATTAGGGGACAGTATATCTGTCCCTTTCTATTTTGAGACAGGGGTGAGACAGGGGGACGTTTCATCTGTCTCCTTGTCTAGAATAAAGCATTTTCTTCTGAAGACCCTACTAGGAGGTTCTACTAATTTTATTGAATAAGGATTGCTATTAGAGTTTCTCTAATATTTGATATTGGACATGGATTTCTATGGAGGTCTAGTATGAAAAGGATAAGAGACATAGAGCAGCAAAAAAGAAATAAAAGAAGATATACTGTCCACTTTGATGATGGGGAATGGATTGGCCTCTTTGATGAGCTGGTGGTAAAGCATGGGCTCAAAGTGGGAATGGAGGTTGACTCTAACAAAATAGCCCAGTTAGCCCTAGAGGACGATGGGAAAAAAGCCATGGGGATGAGTTTAAGATACCTGGGATATCGCAGCCGCAGTCAAAAGGAGATGGAAAGCTATCTAGATAGAAAAGGCTTTAATCAAGATGTCATAGATGCCACCATAGAAAAGCTAAAGGGCTATGGCTATCTGGATGATTTTGCTTTTGCCAGAGACTGGGTCAGCAGCAGAATGGCGACAAAGCCCATGGGAAAGGTCATGATAAAAAGGGAGCTAATCTACAAGGGCATAGACAATGAGATAATTGAGGAGGCCTTGGCTAGGGTTAGCCATGAAGAGGAAGAAGAGCAGGCCTATAATCTGGCTTTAAAATACCAGAAACGGTATGGAGATCTAGCTCCTAGGGAACAATTCTATAAAATAGGCCAGGCCCTAGCAAGGAGAGGTTTTTCTTGGGAGATGATTAAAAGGGCAGTGGGCAGGCTGGATTTGGAGCAAGAAGAGGAGTAAGACTGAGATTGGGCCTATAATTATACGATTGATTCAAATAATTTAATCATATCAGCCATTATCTACAAAAACACCGAATAAAAGAAAAAATTTAAGTGTTATATTTCTACCAAATTGGTGTATAATATAATAAAGGTCAAAGATAGTCAAAATAAAAACAAGATAAGAACCAGATAAAAACAAAATATGAACTAAATAAGAACCAGATAAGTTAACCTATTGTGTTAGTTCATCCTATAGGGATAATGACTCTTGAACGCTGGCTTATCAATAGCCATTATCTTTATTTGGCAACAACTGTTGAACTAGCATAGGGAGTAAAGTTACCGAGAATAATGAAGATAGACAAGATGGAGTGATAAGATTGGCTAGACTTAGCGATATAATAGAGGATTTTATTAAATCCCTTCTCAAGCACAGTGAAGGTGAGCTGCAACTTCAGAGAAATGAGCTGGCTGAGTACTTTGAATGTGCTCCCTCTCAAATTAACTATGTACTGGCAACCAGGTTTTCCCTGGATCGGGGCTACTATATAGAAAGCCGCAGGGGAGGTGGGGGTTTTATCCGGATTGTTCAGCTGGATTTGGACAAGGATGACTATCTATTATATTTAATAAACAGTCGAATTGGGAAGTCAATATCAGAGCAGGAAACAAAGGATATTGTTACAAATATAATGGAAAAGGGTATTATTAGTGATAGAGAGGCCGCCATTATTAAGATCGGCCTTGCGGATAAAACCATCCTTATGCCCGCTAATTTAAGAGGAACTATCAGGGCAAATATTTTAAAGGCCATGCTTGTGGCTATCCTAAGGGCACGGTCATAAAGGCTATGACAGGTAATATTATAACAGGCATAAAGTCTTTATTGGGAGGGAATAGTAAATATGTTATGCCAGAGATGTAAGAAAAATCCTGCTACTGTTCATATGACAAAGATTATTAATAACATGAAGACCGAGATCCACCTGTGTGGAGAGTGTGCCCGAGAGCGAGAAGATGTAAGTTGGTTTTCTCCCTTTTCTATAAACGATCTTCTTGCAAGTTTCTTGGCTACCACTGGCTCCACCGTGACAGCCGACAACAGACCTATTGTTAAATGCGACAGATGTGGAATGGACTTTGATAAGTTTAAAAAGAAGGGACGCTTTGGATGCGAAAACTGCTATCAGGTCTTTAAAGAAGAAATCTATCCTATAATCAGGCGGGTACAAGGCGGAGCATATGGACATACTGGTAAAAAACCCAAGAGAGAGAACAAACGGCTTGAGGCCAACAAGGAGATAGAGGAACTGAAACAGCGACTAGAGGAGGCTGTTCGACAGGAAGCTTTCGAAGAGGCGGCAAAGCTGAGAGATTATATAAGGGAACTGGAAAGAAAAGAGGGTCAGGAGGGATAATAGATGAGTTGGATCAACGATATAGGTCCCTTGGGGGATGTGGTACTTAGTAGTAGAATTAGGCTGGCCCGGAACCTTGCTGATATTCCCTTTCCACAGGCTATGGATAAAATAGATAGGGATTCTGTAATACATGGAGTCTATAGGAGCATAGCGGGATCAGATTCGCCTATAGGTGAAGAATTTCAATTTTTGTCCATGAAGGATCTATCCCATGTTGACAGGCAGATATTGGTGGAAAAGCATTTGGCCAGTCCCGATCTTATGAAGTATCATGAAAGATCCGCTATACTAGTAAACTGGCAAGAGGAATGCAGTATCATGATTAATGAAGAGGATCATATTAGGCTCCAGTGTA
Organism: Clostridiales bacterium; assembly: GCA_012518075.1. Lineage (GTDB taxonomy): Bacteria > Bacillota > Clostridia > Caldicoprobacterales > UBA3941 > JAAYTG01. The sequence goes on from JAAYTG010000051.1 coordinate 18,134, forward strand.
TACTTCCTGGATACCAGCTAAAAAGGGGCCTGGATTACTTAGACAATATCGATGACATCATAGAGGCACAGCTTCCCTACGCCTTTGACCCTAATCTAGGCTATCTTACATCTTGTCCTACTAATCTAGGAACCGGCATGAGGGCTTCTATAATGCTGCACTTGCCGATTTTGGCTACTACAGGGCAGATGAAGGCAATGCTCCAAACGTTGGCTAAGATTGGGGTTACCGTAAGAGGACTATATGGTGAAGGCAGCGAGGTTATGGGTGATATCTATCAGATATCCAACCAAATAACACTAGGGGCTTCCGAGGAAGAGATTATAAGCAATCTAGAGATTGTGACCAAACAGATAGTCCAAAAAGAAAAACAAGCCAGGCAGCTAGCATTGGCCGGAAGTCGTATTCATCTTGAAGATGAAATCTGGCGGGCTTATGGTACCATGCTACATGCTAGATGTATGGATTTTAATGAATTTATGGAACTATTATCAACCCTAAGACTAGGTGTAGAGACGGGTATAATGACTAAAATAGATATAAAAACAATCAACCGGTTAATGATTATGGGACAGCCCGGACACCTGAGAAAATATGGAGATAAGACCATAGGTGACCTGGATATTATAAGGGCAGAAGTTATATCTAAGCTACTTAGGTCAACTGAATTAGAAAACTAATCCCTTGTACTAGTTTATCCTGTATATATTATGGCACTATAGGAAGAGGCATAGAGCTAGCGCAAGAGGTTTAACAATATTATTAAAGAGAGATAGAATGGAGGTACGCAAATGGCGTTTTTTGGGAGATTTACGGAAAGAGCACAAAAAGCACTGCTATATGCCCAAGAAGAGGCCCGCAACATGGGTCATAACTATGTAGGAACTGAACACCTATTATTGGGTTTATTGAGAGAAGAAGGGGGAGCTGCTGCAAAGGTACTTACCAGCCTGGGCATGGAGATGCAAAAGATGAGAGAGTATATCGTAAGCCTGGTTGGTAAGGGCAACTTTAAATTCAATGAAGGCTTTGGCTATACCCCTCGAACTAAAAGAGTAATGGAACTGAGCTTCTATGAAGCCAGAAATTTAGGTCACAACTATGTAGGCACCGAGCATCTCTTGCTGGCCCTTATAAGAGAGGGTGAAGGGGTAGCCGCTAGAATATTAAAGGATGCCAAGATAGATCTTGAAAAGATTAGGGAACTAATTATGAAGATGCTTCAGGAGCAGGGCGGTGAAAATCATAAAGGCTCAGCCCCCGCTAGTAAGAGCAATAGTCCCAACCTGGATCAATTTGGAAGGGATCTAACGGAAATGGCCAGGGAAGGAAAGCTGGATCCCGTAATAGGTAGAGACAAGGAGATTGAGAGGGTAGTTCAAATCCTTAGCCGTCGGACCAAAAACAACCCTGTCCTTATAGGGGAGCCGGGGGTAGGTAAGACAGCTGTTGCGGAAGGACTGGCTCAGAGAATTGTCGATGGCAACATCCCGGAACTGCTTAAGGGTAAAAGACTGGTGACTTTAGATCTTTCGGGCATGGTAGCTGGTGCAAAGTATAGGGGCGAGTTTGAAGAGCGCTTAAAGTCCGTTATGGCAGAGATTAGGGAGGCCAAAGACATTATACTCTTTATCGACGAGATGCACACTATCATAGGCGCAGGAGCTGCCGAGGGAGCTATAGATGCTTCCAATATCCTCAAACCGGCCTTGGCCAGGGGAGAAATTCAAGCCATTGGTGCTACCACCCTGGACGAGTATCAAAAGCACGTAGAAAAAGATGCAGCCCTTGAGAGGCGTTTCCTTCCTGTAATGGTAGGTGAACCTACTGTTGAGGAAACAGTCCAGATATTATTTGGGCTGAGGGATCGCTACGAGGCTCATCACAATGTCAGGATAACCGATGAGGCCATAGAGTCAGCTGCAACCTTATCGGATCGCTATATAACCGATCGTTTCCTACCTGATAAGGCTATAGATCTAATAGATGAGGCGGCATCCAGAGTCAGGCTTCAAACCTCTATTGCTCCACCAGATCTTAAAAATCTGGAGAATAAACTGGAGGATATACTCAAGGAGAAAGAAGAGGCAGTAGCCAACCAGAACTTTGAAAAAGCAGCCCAGCTGCGGGACGAAGAGAAGAAGGTTAGGGATGAAATGGAGGCTGCAGAGGACGAATGGAAGAAAAAGCATGCTACCGGTGCCGATAGGGTAGGAGAGCATGAAATAGCTGAAATTATATCCAGCTGGACCGGTATTCCCGTAGTCAAGTTGACTGAAGAGGAATCAGAGCGACTTCTTAAGATGGAGGAAATCCTCCACAATAGGGTAATAGGACAGGAAGAAGCAGTCCATGCAGTATCCAGAGCTATCAGAAGGGCAAGAGTAGGATTAAAGGATCCAAAAAGGCCCGTGGGTTCCTTTATATTCTTAGGTCCTACAGGTGTAGGTAAGACAGAGCTATGCAAGGCCCTGGGGGAGGTCCTCTTTGGTGATGAGGATGCAATGATTCGGATTGATATGTCAGAATACATGGAAAGACACACCGTATCCAGACTAATCGGTTCTCCTCCCGGATATGTAGGCTATGATGAAGGTGGGCAGTTGACAGAAAAAGTTCGCAGAAAGCCTTACTCTGTTATACTCTTGGACGAGATAGAAAAAGCCCATCCCGACGTATTCAATATACTACTTCAGATACTAGAGGATGGTCGGCTGACTGATGGCAAGGGTAGGTTGGTAGACTTTAGAAATGCCGTAATAGTTATGACATCCAACGTAGGGGCACACACCATCCGCAAGCAAAAAACCTTGGGCTTTACCACTATAGATAAGAGCATAGATAGCGAATACGAGAAGATGAAAGAAAACATCATGGAAGAATTAAAGAAAACCTTTAGACCGGAATTTATCAACCGTATTGATGAGATTATCGTATTCCACGCCCTAGAAAGTGAGCACCTTAGAAAGATTGTTCCACTAATGCTAGAAAATGCCATAAAAAGATTGAAGCAAAGGGACATTCACTTAGAGATAAGCGATGCTGCCAAGGACTATATGGTAAAGGAAGGCTTTGATCAGGTATATGGGGCTAGGCCTTTAAGAAGGACTATCCAGCGCACCGTAGAGGATAATCTGTCGGAAGAAATTCTAGCCGGAAGGGTAAAGGTAGGAGACAAGGTACTTGTCGATGTAGAGGGCGACAAGTTGGTGTTTAAGAGACAATAAAGACAAGGCCGGGCTAAGCTCGGCCTTACTTAGTAATCATGTATATTTTTATTTTTAAATATGATATAATTAGATAGTAAGATTGGACAATATAATCAAACTTTTTAATGGGAGTGTCATATTTTGAATATAAAAGACTTACTTAAGAAAATAAAAAGAAAATCCAAGATAAAGATCACCTACACTGAACCTGTAGGGAAAGCAGGGAATAAATCCCCTAGGGTTATCATCATCAGGAGAGATACCTTGCGCTATATAGCTTTAGGTCTGTTAGTAACGTTTACTCTTGGCTTTGGCATCTATTCCTTTGTAATTAAGGATAGGCCAGAGGATAAAGATCATCTAGACGGGCAGGACATAGCCGAGGTTGATAGTCAGGAAAAGGAGCCGGTCCAAGAGCAGTCCCAAGAGCCTGAAGAGGTGGAGCTGCCGGTTATTGATTTTTCAGAGCATAGTCGTCCTCTAGAAACCGAGCTACAGCGGATAAACGAACCCATCCCCTATGGGCAGGAGCTGCTTTATTCTGCTGGCAACAGTGATAATATAGATGAACCTGTATTTCAGGATCTCTATCTCATGAACCTGAGTACAGGAGATGAGAAGGCTATCGCCCATACCGAAATCAAGTTTGGCGAGATTTACGAAGGCCGATTTAATGAGGATTGGATTGCTTGGCTGGACACCAATCAAAGTGGAGAAAACCGCCTGTACGTTATGGATCGAAAGACTGGGGAGGTATCCCAGATCAAAAGCTGTGAATATAACAAGCCCCAGCTAAGGCTAGCCGGGGATAATCTAGTATGGGTTGAGCAGAGAGATTTAAACCAGGATAGGCTCTATCTGTATAATTTTAGATCAGGAGAACCGGTTGTATTGGAGCTCTTTAACAATCCCACCTATGGCACCTGTCCTCCATCCATATCCGAAGAGCTGATGGTATGGGTGACGCCCAGCCAAGAGGATCCGGACAATAAGAGCTATATTAAGGTATTGGATATATCCAAGGCCCTGTCCGTCAATCTTGGAAATGATAGCCAAGGGGAAGAGAATACTTCCCAAGATGCTACTGCTGATAGTGATACTGCTCATAATACTACAACTGATGAGACTGCTGATAATGAGCTTCCTGGGGGCGAAACTGGTGGCGAGGAAAATAAGGTTCAGGCTGAAATCCAGGCAGAAGACAGCGGGGTGGA
>JAAYTG010000052.1 GCA_012518075.1 Clostridiales bacterium
GTGGAACCAAAAGCTAGAGATGCTTCTACAATCTCTTTATCTATTTGTCTAATTCCATGATTAGTTAAACGTATCATTGGAACTATTGCATAAACCGTTGTAGCAATGACTGCTGGCGGTTTACCTAAGCCAAAGAATACCATTGCTGGAATTAGATATACAAATACAGGCATAGTCTGCATAGTATCTAAAATTGGACGCATAAAACTATCTAATCTATCACTTGTAGATAGGAGTATACCAATAGGAAAACCTAATACCAATGAAATAATTACAGATGCTATGATTATGGATAGAGTTTCAATCATTAAACTCCACAGACCAACAGCGCCTATTAAAGCTAACAATGCACCATATAATATTCCTTTTCTGATTTTTCCCGATATTTTCCAAGAGAGTATTAATACTAAAAGTACCAATATAGACCATGGTATAAAATCCAATAATTCATTAATTGAAGTAACTAAGTTTTGTAAAAATCCTTTTATTATACTAAAAAATGCATCAAATTTATTACTCCAACCTCTAACAGTAGAATCAATAGCATTATAGTTTATAGATATTTTAAAGGGGAAATCATATAACCAATCCATTCTTGCTTCCTCCTATTTACTTAAAAAATCTTTCATTGTTTGAGCATCTTCTGCCTCTAACCACTCATCTAATAATTCACTGTGTTCTGACAAGAACCATTTTGCTGTTTCTACATAGTCAGCTCCCGTCTCTTGCATATAAGCAAGACCCTCTGAAGTTAACGCACTTGATGTCTCATATTTACTTAAGAAAGCTATAAATTCTTCATTCCCTTTATCAGCAAAGTTGTTACTTACTGCAATTGTTACATTCACTGCAGGTAATGCTGATGCACCTTCTAAATAATTATCAGGGTTATGAGGTTCATCTTCTAATAAGACCATATCATACATACCTAATAACCAAGTTGGTTCCCAGTAATATGCAGCGATAGGCTCACCTCTTTCATATGCTGTTGAAATAGCAGTAGCTAAAGCAGCATCTGAGCCAGGTCTAAAATATACAAAGTTTTCATCTAATCCATAATGCATAAATTTATTGTATAGAATTTGGTCAACTTCCCAACCTGGTATTGCTCCATACATTCTTCCCATACCTGCATTTTCATCATCTGGGAATACATCAGGATAATTTTTTAAATCCCAAATATATTTTAAATCTGGAGCACTAGCTTCTATACCTCTTTCTGGATCTCCTTCAATTACATATCTAGGTACATAGACACCTTGGAAATTATCATCAAAGTTTGTATTCAATTCTTGTAATCTTCCAGCTGCTAAGTCTTCTTCATATGGTGGAATATTGTCAGTCCAAACTTCCATATGAGCGTCAATTTCACCAGATAATATACCTTGATGTGTTACAGGAGTTGATCCGCTAACTTCGCTCCATGAGTAACCCCAAAGTTCCTGTGCAATTGTTCCAGCAACAGCATTGTGGAATCTAATACTATCCCATCCAGCATCGGCAAATTTGATTTCTA
>JAAYTG010000053.1 GCA_012518075.1 Clostridiales bacterium
CAAAATACTGAGATACATATATATCGTCATCTCCCTGGTATAGTATATAGCTTTCCCATTGGGCATTTGCTTGGACCAATGTTCCATGGCAGCAGAAAAAGTCATTGGTTTCGCTAGCCCATCCCTTCTTTGCACCGGGATGCAAAGGTAAGAAATAAGTCAACAAAGCCTCTCCAGGTGTATCATATTGCTGTCCATGTGTATCAAATCGCTTCCAATATGCCTGAGCCATAAGTCCATTGTAAATTCCCATTTCAATATAGTCCGCATAGACAGGGTCCCTTGTCCAACGGAATAAGAAGCCCGCCAAGCGCAGCATATTATAGACCGTGCAGTACTCTTGATTCTTATCCCCTAGCCGAGCACCTAGTTGATTCTTTGGACTCCATATTTCACCGCTTGTCTGCCCGCCGGTAGCGTATTGTCCTCGCTCAGTTACAGCAGATCTCCAATAGGCTTCAACAATATCGCGCCATCTCTTATCTCCCGTGACTTCATAGGCCCTTGCACAGCCCAACACCTCTGGTATGGTGGTGTTGGCATGCATATTTATTAAAACATCCTCACCCTTTAAAAGAGGATCAAATACACGGGACCTATAATAGCGATCTAACAAGACCTTGTATTTTTCTTCCCCTGTATAATCTAAGAGCTGGGCCCAGATTTCAAGCATGCCCCCTGTTTCAACATCTAAAATATCATCAAATTCTTCCCGAGAAAAAGTCCCCGACCAATCATAAAACCAATCTGCAAAATTTGATGCAACTTCCAGGGCCTCTTCGTTACCTGTATACTCATACATATCTACTAGTCCCATAAAGGTCTTATGCAAAGTATATTGTGGAGCCCAAACAGCCTTCCCAGCAGCAATCCAATGTAAATATTTTTCTGGGATGGAGCCAACCCATTGTCCACCATTTTCCTGTTGGCATAATGCCAATTCATGGACTATAGTATCTGCCTTTCCCCTAATCTCATAATCCTTAACAGCATAATATCGCATGGCTGCAGCAGAAAGCCAATGTCCTAAGAAATGACCCCGGAGTTCACAGGTTTGTGCCTCCCAACCTCCATGAATCCCTTCAGGATGGTATGGACAGGTGAATCGTCCCGACTCTAAGTTAAAGTTTAGTAATAGATTTTCGGATTTTAAATCTCTTAAATATCTTCTGTTCCTTTCCTCCCTTCGTTTCAATTCTACATCCTTTAATTCCATGCCTTTACCCCAAATACTCTTTAGCACTTTTATCCTCCTATATAACCGTATTTGTAGTTAAGTTACAGCTTTATCATATGCTAATTCAATTTAGTCGATGGTTTTTATGATACTTATATCTATGGTTTAAATAGACTTTAATAATAATTTACTCTCATATAACCTTATAGTATCTGAGCAACTTCTAGTAACCAAACATCTTCTAGTTAATCTTTAATACCGGAGAGCATAACTCCTTTTACAAATGCATCCTGTGCAAATAGAAACGCAATTAGAACAGGTAA
>JAAYTG010000054.1 GCA_012518075.1 Clostridiales bacterium
ATGGTAGTTGGGTGACACCTGTGGAACTGGAATAGGGGGATAGGACATTGAGTAAGAAGATTATTGTGGATGTCCAGTATGATCAAACGCGGGTTGCACTTTTAGAGGATAATGAGCTGGTCGAGTTGTATATGGAGGGTGAAGAAAGTCAAGGAATAGTAGGGAATATATATCGAGGTAAGGTGGAAAATGTGCTCCCGGGTATGCAGGCCGCTTTTGTGGATATAGGCCTTGAGAAAAACGCCTTCCTTTATGTGGGTGATATTAGTACTGATAAATCCATATTTGAGTTTTCAGGAGAACAAGGAACCACGGTCAACGATGCCAGAGCCATGTCTATTAAAGATCTTATTAGTAGGGGCCAAGAAATAACTGTTCAAGTTTTAAAGGAGCCCATTGGCACTAAAGGGGCTAGAGTGACTACCCAGATAACTCTTCCCGGTAGATATTTGGTATTAATGCCAACAGTAAACTATATTGGGGTGTCAAGAAGAATAGAGGACGAAACCGAGAGAAAACGTCTTAAAGAAATCGTTGAACGTTTAAAACCCCAAAACATGGGAATTATAGTCAGAACCGCGGCTCTGGGTAAAGAAGAAGAGGATTTTATCCAGGACATAGATTTTTTGTGTCGATTATGGGCAAAGATTCAGGGGAAGGAATGGAAAGGGAAAGTTCCTAGAGTATTATACGAAGATGAGGATATTATATACCGAACCATTAGGGATTTTTATGCTCCAGATATAGGTAAAATAATAATAAATAGCAAGGAAGAATATGAAAGGACTTTGGAATTTGCTGACGTACTTTTTCCTGGCTTGAATCAAAAGGTGAAATTATATGATAATTCAGTAGGAGTGTTTGAATATTACAATATAGAATCTAAGATAGAAAAGGCTATCCAAAAGAAGGTTTGGTTGAGAAATGGAGGATACTTAATCATTGATCAGACCGAGGCACTAACGGTTATTGATGTAAATACAGGTAAGTTCGTAGGTTCAAGGAATTTGGAAGACACGGTACTTAAAACTAATCTTGAAGCGGCACAAGAGATAGCTCATCAAATACGGCTTAGGGATATTGGCGGTATTATAATTATTGATTTTATAGATATGAGCGAAGAGGCAAGTAAGGATAAGGTTCTTGAAATCTTGAGAAGTGCACTTAAGAAAGATCGGACGAAAACCAACGTCCTAGGGTTTACTGGATTAGGCTTGGTAGAAATGACTAGAAAAAAGGTGCGTAGCAGATTAGCATCCAAACTACTAAAACCATGTCCTTATTGCCATGGAACTGGTAGGGTGTATTCTGAATCTATGGTAGTGGCAAAGATAGAAAAAGAACTTGAAAGTATTTCAAAACACTCTAATACTTGGGGTGTAGTGGTTGAAGTACATCCAAGCGTAGCTCGTTTATGGATGGAGGATGAAGGCAAGAACATGGACATTCTCGAGAAAACCCTAAGCTGCAAGGTGTATATAAAAGAAAACAACGCATTTCATGTAGAGGAAAGCATAATACATCCTTTGATCGGTCAACAAGATGCTGAAAAATTCTTTCTGGAACATAAAAAGGCTTAATAAAAGGACATTTCAGCACAAATATATTAGGATCAATAGAAAGGACCGCCCGGCTATATTTTTCAGACCATGTGGTTCTTGCTAGGACAATAATAAACTGCTATAGTAAGGGCAAGGATCATGGAAGATGATTGGGAGGGCGAATAGAATTGAAGCTAATTAAAAAATCTAGAAAATTGGATAATGTTTGTTATGATATAAGAGGACCAGTCCTAGATGAATGCAAAAGGTTGGAAGAGGATGGATACAGCATAATCAAACTAAACATCGGAAATCCCGCCCCATTTGGGCTCAATGCCCCAGATGAGATAATAATGGATGTTATTATGAATTTAAAAAATGCCCAGGGATATAGTGACTCTAAGGGGATTTTTCCTGCCCGTAAAGCTGTTATGCAGTATTGTCAGCAAAAAAATATAGAGGGTGTAGGTATTGAGGATATATATATTGGCAATGGTGTAAGCGAACTAATAATGATGTCAATGCAAGGACTGCTTGATAATGGAGATGAGATTTTAATACCGGCACCCGATTATCCTCTATGGACTGCCGCAGTAAACCTTGCAGGGGGAAGACCAGTGCACTATATCTGTGACGAACAGTCCGATTGGTATCCAGACCTAGAGGACATTCGCCAAAAGATTACTCCAAATACCAAGGGTATTGTGGTGATAAATCCTAATAATCCTACTGGAGCAGTGTATCCTGTAGAAATACTTCAAAAAATAATTGATATAGCTAGAGAGCACGATCTAATTGTTTTTTCTGATGAAATATATGATAAGATTCTATATGATGGCACTACCCATACAGCTACCGCGGCTTTGGCAGATGATATATTATGTATTACGATGAATGGATTATCTAAATCTCATCGGATAGCCGGATTCCGTGCAGGGTGGATGGTGATCAGTGGTAATAAGTCAAGGGCTAAGGATTATATAGAAGGGCTGAACATGCTATCTTCAATGCGATTATGTAGTAACGTACCGGCTCAGTTTACCATTCAAACCGCCCTAGGGGGATATCAGAGCATACAGGAATTGATTTCGCCTGGAGGAAGACTTAAAGAGCAGAGGGATTATGCATGGGAACGGTTAAACAGTATACCTGGCCTTTCATGTGTAAAACCAAAGGGAGCCTTCTATATGTTCCCCAAAGTGGATGTAAAGCGTTTTTCTATTATAAATGATGAAAAATTTATACTGGACTTTTTATTGCAAGAGAAGGTTTTATTGGTCCAGGGAACTGGGTTTAACTGGCCTAAGCCTGACCATTTTAGACTGGTGTTCTTACCTAATATTATAGACTTAGAGCGAGCATTTGACCGCCTTGAGTATTTCTTATCGGACTACACTCAAAAACATTGAATTTAATAAAAAGATGTCTCAATTGAGGCATCTTTTTTCTTTCACATGATGTGAGAGTGGCTGTTTTTTTGGGAGGTAGACAATCTGTGGTTTTTAGGATATTATACTAATAATAAGAAGTTATATGCACATAATATTATATAATTTGCTGAAATTTATATCATTTTGTTTGGGGGAAAGGAAGCAGATGATAGAGAAAGAATTTATAATCAATAATGAAACCGGACTACATGCCCGACCAGCCGCTAAGTTTACAAAAGTAGCCAGTTTATACAAATCAGAAATTCGAATAATCAAGGGGAATAAGACAGGCAACGGTAAAAGTCTTTTATCAATATTAGCTCTTGGAATATTTGGCGGTGTAAAGTTTACTGTAAAAATAGTTGGACCTGATGAGGTAGAGGCTATGTATGATCTCACCCGATTAATAGAAAGCAACTTTAAAGAAGATTAATATACTCAAAGGGCACAGGGATATTAGAATGACAAAACTCAAGGTTATTCATGTGGATATGGATGCTTTTTATGCTTCTATAGAGCAAAGAGATCATGCACAATACAGAAACAGGCCGATAGTGGTTGGCGGCAATCCAAACGGAAGAGGCGTTGTAAGTACCGCATCCTATGAAGCAAGAAAATTTGGTATTCATTCGGCTATGCCTTGTAGAAAAGCGGCAGAATTGTGCCCAGAGGCTATATTTCTGCCTGTAGATATGGACAAATATAAGGAAGTATCCAGAGAAATTCATTCTATATTTAGGGCTTATACAGAGATCATTGAACCAATATCTATAGATGAGGCTTTTTTAGAGATAGATAATGGTGAAGCCATAGAAATAGGTAAGAGGATAAAGGAGGATATATGCAAAAACCTTCGCTTAACAGCCTCAGTAGGAGTCTCATACAATAAATTTATAGCAAAGATGGCTTCGGATATGCAAAAACCAGACGGCTTGACTGTCATTACCCCTGATCAGGCAAGGCGTATTTTGCCTCAGCTGCCTATACGTAAGATTTGGGGTGTCGGAGAAAAAACAGAGAAGGAGTTAAACGATATTGGTATTTTTACCGTAAATGATCTATTACAATACGACCGTGAATTTCTACTGAAAAATTGGGGAAGAAGGGCCCATGAACTGCTACAACTATGTCAAGGTATTGATGAGAGCAAAGTCCAAATAGAACAAGAAATTAAAAGCATGGGAGAAGAAACTACTTTGCAGGAGGATACCAATGATATATGTATGCTAAGAAAGTACCTAAAGGAATTCTCTACGGCTATAGGCAAGAGAATGTCTAAGCTAGGCATTAAATGTTATACTGTCACTGTGAAAATAAAATTTACTGATTTCAAAACTATAACCAGAAGCACTACATTGTCTAGGTCTACAAGTTCAGCCCTTAGGATTTATCAGTATTCTTCCCATATATTAGTTCATCGAGTTCCCATGAACAAGCCTATTAGACTTATAGGCTTACAGGTTTCCAATTTGGTTTACCCTGATGAACCGGTTCAGATTTCATTTCTGTAACCGACCCTCCTTGGTAACTAATACACTAATAGTTGAATAAAAAATACTGATAAGGCAAGTATTGAAATATAGATTGTATTATGAGGAGCTAATTTAATGGAAACTGGACACATGATAAAAATCTTTACTAAGGAAGGAAATCAGAAATTAGATAAGCAATATTTAGGTACAAGAAAGGCTATATTGCAAATTGCTTTTGAAAAAACCCAGGAATTTATGCGTGTAGGTGATGTAGGCTTGGGAGTTGATGAAAGAAAGATATTAGAATCATTGATAGCTAACAGTATGACGCAAAGTTTTTCACTGGGATACGGAATTGGAAAAGTTGAAGGATTGACCAATAGACAAGTTCACCTATAGGTCGAAAAACAGCTTTACTCCTAACATTATTGTATGATAGAAGCTATACACTTATAAAAGAAGATTTTAATTGGATTATGAGAAGGGAGTTTTATGGGGGGGCAAAGGAGAAAATTTAATGTCATTATTGGTAGCCATAATTATTTTAGGAATGGTATTGCAATTTTAGGAATTTTCATTATTACTTCTATAATTTTTGGCTTAGCAAAGTTTTATGAAGGTAATTCTTTTTATATTCTATCCTCGGATGGGTTTATTGCACTGCAAATCCTATTAGAGTTTTTAGCTATTATTATATCATTTTGCATTTTTGCTGTCATATACTATACTTCGGAACAGGCAAAATCAGTATCCATGGTGATAGTTGCATGTATATTTTTATCGGTATCCCTTCTAGATACTACACATATATTTTCTTATAAAGGTATGCCAGCTTTCTTAATGTCTGCATCTCCCGACAAGGCAATAATCTTATGGATGGCATCCAGACTAGTAATGTCTATAGGTATGCTGGTGGCTAGCATCATTCCTGATAATAAGAATATTAAAGCAAATCAAAGCCTACATGCTTTTATCTTCTCTTTGTTAACAATAGGATTTATTATTGTTGTTAATTATAAACCGGATATATTTCCACTTTTGTTTATAGAAGGGGAGGGGCTGACCCCGTTAAAGGTGGGTATGGAATATTTTGTATCGGCCATTCTGATGATAACAGCCTTTTTCTCCTATAGGCATTATAGTAGGAGCAAGCCCAATAAGGCTTATTTTTTACTGGTTGTAGGTTTTGTTGTTGGAGGTTTAGGCCAACTGTCTTTTACCAGGTGTAATAGCCTATATGGTATCTATAATGTTCTGGGCAGGTTTTATATCTTTATATCCTATTATTTGTTCTTTCGTGGACTATTTGTTATTCACATCAAAAAACCATACAAAGACCTATATGAAGCCAAGGAGAAGCTTAGTGACTATGTCGATGGTCTTGAAAAATCTGTAAGGCTCAGAACCAAAGAGATAACTCAAGCCAATGACAAAATAATTAAAAACCTTAAAGATGCTAAGAACATACAGATGGCATTGATGACTACAGAATTTCCCAAAATACAGGGAATGGAGTTTGCAGCCAAATACCTCCCCTGTGAACAAGTGGGCGGCGACTTTTACAATGTATTTCGTTTAGATGAACAAAATATCGGTATAGTGGTAGGAGATGTTGCTGGACATGGTGTATCTGCAGCTATGGTGAATGTTTTTATTAATCAGAATATGAAGTTTAGGGTGGACTACGACGAAAGAAAATACCGAATTCTAACTCCCAGAGGAGTTTTGATGAACTTATACCATATATATAACAATATGTCCTTTCCTGAGGAGATGTATGTAGTGCTATTCTATGGGATTTATAATATAGAAACTGGCAAGCTGACTTATGCATCGGCAGGTATGAATACATACCCCATAATCATAAAAGCTAATGGAGAGATATCACATATAAAAATGGACGGATTCCCTATTTGCAAGTTCGGCCAATTCTTTAAACCGAGCTATGAGACAAAGAACATGCAATTAGAATCTGGAGACACTTTGGTATTTTATAGTGATGGGTTAGGGGAGATAGATCGAAGACAGCCCAATCTTTTTTCCGCGGAAAATATTATGGAGTTTTTAAAGGGAATGCAGGGTTATTCAGCCCAAGAGATATGCCAAGAATTGTCCGATGCCTACCATACCCTATTATCGGATAAGGAAATGTTAGATGATGTAACTATACTAGTTGTTAAAACTCCCTATGATGATATATAGTAGTATATATGGAGATAATATAGAAAGAAGGTATCTTGTTTTGAAAAAAAGAATCGGAGTTATAGGCATAGTAGTTGAGTCTCATAAGAAATCAGGGACTATTGTTCAGGAAATCTTGGCCGACTATTCCTTTCTTATAATTGGAAGGATGGGAATACCATATAGGGAGAGAGGAATATCCGTCATATCACTTATTGTAGAGGGCAATACCGATGATATAGGTGCTCTTACCGGAAGATTAGGCAATCTTGAAGGTGTAACAGTAAAGACTGCATTAACCTCTGTAGGATACCAAGAATAGGCAGGAGGTATCCTAACACTTATGGCTATATGATTTTTTTCAAAAATATTTAAGACAGACTTGATTCTCTAAAAGAGAGTGCTGGTTGGGGAAGCTCAATTCGCACTCTCTTTTTCTATAGAATTCTGGGAAAGTAACTGAGCCATCTTCATAATGACATCTAAGGATTGCATTTGTTCCGGATTTAATATTGATTTAAGTGCATTGGATATATTCCCTATTTTATCATTAGATTCTTCAATTTTTGGGGAAGCTAGTTCCCTGTTGATAGAACCAGGTTCAGTATCTGCAGTTTTTATATCTACCGATTCCATTTGCATGTCTGAATCCGGCATATTTATATTAGTAGATGGGCTGGAAGTCTCAAAAGACAAATTTTCCCTTCCTAAATCATTCAGTAATTTTGTTAATTCTACAGTTTCTACTACTTTTAAAGCATTGCATATCTGATTAAGATATTGTTGTTGCTGCTCTGGTATCAATATCTTAACAATATCAATTAACTCCATTATCCTTGTTAGTGAACTTCCTTTTGATCCCTGTGCTTTTATGTCCTCTCGTCTAAACTTGTTAAGACGCTGTATCAGCTCTGTCACTGTGTCATTGATATGAAGGATGTCATTGATGACAGCCTGATTCTCTAGAGATATATAGGGCTGTAAAGACTTAATAATACCAATAGCTCTTTCTTGATAATTAGCTGCTTCAATACTAGTACTATGTATTCGGGATGTTTGATAAGTACCATTAATTAAGCTATTTAGTATTGCCTTGGCCTCAGATAATCCAAAAATGAAGTTAATCCCATCTTGGTAATCCGGTCCTAGATAAGGATGGACAGAAGATAGTATATCTAAAACCATATCCGATTTATAAAAAGAGTCGTCAACACCATTATCTATTAAGAAGGGGCTGGCTTTATCTTTCTTTATGTAAGGAGAAACGAATAAGACAAGCAATATAATAGGTAATGGATTTGTTTTGGTTAGTGGTGCATAGGCGAATCCCGGCGGTATTTTTTCATTCGATTTAGGCTTAGTATTTATTGGCACTGGTGTAATGGGAGTATTACTCCCTTTTGGACGACCATTTCCTTTTTTATCATATCGAAAAGAAGTATAGCGCTCCATAGGATACCTCCTTTATAATAAGTTTGCTTTTATGCGACCGTGTCAAAGACCTTAATCTTATATTATGCTGAAGATTATAGAATGTGCATTAAACTGTGTTAAGGGTATCATTATGTATTATCCTGAATAGGATGATAAGAGAAGGCTGAACTAGGCGAAAGGTGGAATTAAAATGGATATTCATAAAGATAATTTGGAGAAAATGGCTAGTTTATTCAATAACTTAGATGGTAAACCGGAAGACCAAATGATTGCGGAATTAGCACGGATTATAAGGACAGGACAGGGAGGTATAACACCGGGTAAAGCAAGACAGATGATTAAGACAATTATCCCTATGGTGGATAGTAATCAGAGAAGAAAATTAGAAAAGCTTCTTAGAGTTTTATAAAAAAGTTAAAGCCCGCTAGCCTTTAGATGCTGCGGGTTTTAACTTTTATGGAGATCTCTCCTATAGCCCTTATACAAGCTTTAACATCATCTAAAGTAGTGAAAATACCGGGACTTAGCCGTATAGTACCTTGTTTTTTTGTACCTGTGGTATCATGGGCTAGGGGAGAGCAGTGCAAACTTCCGCGGGTTGCAATATTATAATCATGGTTAAGAATGTTTACCATTTCCCTCGAATCCCTATCCCATATATTTATGGAAATGATTCCAGTTCTAAGTCCCATAATATGGGGGCCGTATATTTTAACTCCTTCCATTTGGGATAATGATTTTATAAATAAATTTTCCATATTGGAAATGTGAGCCATGATTTTTTCCTGCCCTTTTTCCAAAATATAAGCTACACCAGCTCCCAACCCAGCAATACCAGGTGTGTTTGGGGTACCAGCTTCATACCGGTCAGGTAAAAATCTTGGTTGATATATACTCTCAGATTGACTACCTGTCCCTCCTTCCCGAATTTGATTTAAATCTATGCTGTCCTTGATATATAGTATACCCGTTCCCTGAGGACCCAGTAATCCCTTGTGTCCAGGTATAGCTACCATGTCAACAGGTAACTTAGACAAATTCATAGGAATATAGCCTGCTGTCTGGGCAGCATCTAATAGATAGTATATTCCATAGTTTTTTGCTATTGATCCAATTGCTTCTATAGGCATCAATGTACCTGTAACATTTGAGGCGTGAGTAGTTACTATTAGCCGTGTATTGCTTCTAATAGATTTTTCAATATCATCAGGATCTATAACTCCTTGGCTATCGGCATAAACTATGGTAGTATCAATCCCTAAATCCATCAAATGCATAAGCGGTCTTATGACGGAATTATGCTCCATTGAGGTAGTTATCACATGATCGCCTTCCTTTAAAATCCCCTTAATAGCTAAATTCAAGCTATCTGTAGTATTTAAAGTAAATATCATCCTGAAAGGATCTTGAACATTGAATAATTGACATAGCATTTCTCTTCCGTAGAGAAGTATGTTAGCTGCATCTACTGCCATTGAATGGCTAGAACGTCCTGGATTGGCACCGTGTTCTTTCATAGTTTTTGAAACAGTATTATAAACTATATTAGGTTTAGGCCAGGATGTGGCAGCATTGTCCATATAGATCATTAATATTCCCTCCTCCAATCTTTCTGTAACAAAAAAATAAGATAGAAATATATTAGTAATATAAGATAACAAGTCTTCTAATAAAAATATGACATTAGGAGGTAACCTATGCCAAATGTTGAAGAATTTAATTTTATATCATTTAATTCACGACAGCATGCTTTATACTTTAGCCAATTGCTAAGGAATGCAGGTTATAGTTCCCAAATAATATCTACTCCAAAAGGTGTATCTTTAGGCTGTGGGTTATCACTTAAAATTTCTCCCCATGCAACAGGAAAAGTATTAGATATATACAGAAGAAATAGGATTCCCATAATAGGATTCTATTCAATAAAACGAATAGGAAACCATAGCCAATTATATAGAATACCGTTAAATTAAAGTATTGTCGTAGCATAGACTCATAAAGCTATTGAGACTAGCTTCGCTAAAGCTTGGTATAAATACTCAACTTGAAAAAGGAAAGTATTCTGATATATTATTTATATATTACGGTGTAAATGTTTATTACTATATATAAACCTTTACACCAGAAGTTTTTATGGGTTTGATTTCTAACACAAACTGGTTAACTATCATATATACTAAACTAAATCTAGATAAACGAAAGGATGACAGAAATGGACAAGAATAAAGAGAATATAGGAAAAATACTTGAGATTTTGGAAAAAAACTACTACGGTGCAGGATCAGAGCTGGTTTTTAATAATCCTTTTCAATTATTGATCGCAACTATACTTTCTGCTCAGTGCACTGACAGGCAGGTAAACAGGGTAACACCGGAACTTTTTGAGAGATATCCCACAGCTGAAGAAATGGCACGACTAGAGCCTGAAGAGTTGGAAAAACACATAAGGAGCTGTGGTTTTTACAAGACCAAAGCTAGAAATATTATTGCCACATGTAAAATCTTGATGGAAGAATATGAAGGCAAAGTCCCAGGGGATATCAAGACTCTTCAAACCTTGCCTGGAGTAGGTAGAAAAACGGCTAATGTTGTGGCAAGTAATGCTTTTGGGGTCCCTGCCATAGCTGTCGATACTCATGTATTTCGGGTTTCTAACCGACTAGGTCTAGCCAATGCCAGAAATGTGTTAGAGACAGAAAAACAGCTGATGGAAAACGTTCCTGTAGAAAAATGGTCCGCCGCCCATAACTGGATAATTCATCATGGAAGGCGAATATGTAACGCTAGAAAACCAAAGTGTAACATTTGCTTCCTATCCCCCTATTGTTCTTATTACCATGATGAGATAAAAGGGTATGAATTATAACTTTGATTTTACTGGTTTTTGTGTTAAAATATATAGAACTTTTATAGCAAGGTAATTGAAACCTAGTTGTAATACAGCACTTGCCTATGTATTTGACTAGGAATAGAATAGGGGGCGCAAACATTGAAAATCTATGGATTAGTAGGGGCCAGTGGTACAGGCAAAAGCTACAAAGCCTCTAACCTTGCAAATGAACGAGGTATTTCATACATTATAGATGATGGGTTACTTATAAAGGGCAGCAAGGTAATTGCTGGTACATCTGCAAAGAAGGAGGCAACAATGATAGCAGCTGTACGTAGAGCCCTGTTTATGGCCGAGGAACATGCATCTAGCGTAAGAGAGTCTATAATAAAGGCAAAGCCCGACTCTATTCTGATATTAGGCACTTCAGTCAATATGGTACGCAGAATAGTGGACAACCTTCAATTGCCCAGAATTGATGAAATTATTAGAATTGAAGATATAGCTACCGATGAAGATATAGAGACAGCCCGTGTTACTAGAAGAGAAGAAGGAAAGCATGTTATTCCCGTACCAACCCTTGAAATAAGGAAGGACTTTTCTGGGTATTTTCTGCATCCTTTAAGGATTCTTAGATTTACTGAAAAAGGTAGAAAAATAGAGGCTTTGGAGAAGACAGTTATGAGACCCACCTATAGCTACATGGGTAAATTTTATATAGCAGACTTGGCTTTAGAATCCATAGCCATTCACAATGCATATAGATCACATGGAGTATACAAGGTGAACAAAGCGACTTCCATAAGTCATGTAGGTGGTGTAGTTATAAATATAGAGATAGTGGTTAGTTATGGGTATAGAATACATGATATAATGGAAGAGATACAGATAAATGTTTCCAATGATATAGTGGATTTAACAGGCATAAATGTGCTACAGGTAAATGTTTTGACTAAAAATATAGTAGTAGGTAAGCAATAGATGATTCAGAAACGAGGTGGCATTTCATGTACAAGATAATTGATAAAAAGAACTTGGCTTCAGGCATTGTAATGATGAAGGTAAAGGCACCCTTTGTTGCCCATAAAGCTATGCCTGGGCAATTTATTATGCTTAGAGTGTGTGAGGGGGGAGAGCGGATCCCCTTGACTATTGCTGATTATGATAGAGAAGAAGGTAGTATATCAATCATATTTCAGGAGGTTGGATATACCACAAAAGACCTAGGGAAACTAGAAATAAACGATAGCATTAGAGACTTTGCTGGTCCTTTGGGTATGCCATCTAAACTTGATGGTTTTAAAAAAGTACTCTGTGTAGGAGGCGGCGTAGGAATAGCTCCCTTATATCCTCAAATAAAATATTTAAACGAGCAGGGAGCTGATGTAGACGTTATTATAGGAGCACGTAGTGCCGACTATATAATCTTGCAAGAGGAAGTCCATAATTATGCTTCCCATTCTTATATTGCTACCGATGACGGTACTTTGGGTCATAAAGGATTTGTTACTGATGTAGTGAGAGAACTAATAGATAAAGGAAATAAGTATGATTTAGTAATTGCAGTTGGTCCTTTGGTAATGATGAAGGCTGTCTCACAAATGACTAAGGAGCAAGGTATACCAACAACGGTCAGTTTGAATCCTATAATGATAGACGGTACAGGAATGTGTGGTGGCTGTAGGGTCACAGTAGGTGGGAAGGTATACTATGCATGTGTTGATGGACCAGATTTTGACGGACATCAGGTTGATTTTGATGAGGCTATAAGGCGGCAACAGATATATAAAAAGGAAGAGCAAATCCAGCACAATTGTAGACTATACTAGGGAGGAGATAGCCATGAGTTTGGCACTTACAAGAATACCTGTCAAGGAGCAAGATCCCCAAATTAGGAAGCATAATTTTAAGGAGGTATCTCTAGGCTATTCCCTGGAGGAAGCTATACAGGAGGCACAGCGCTGTATTCAATGTAAAAACCCTAGGTGTGTTGCAGGCTGTCCTGTTAATGTATATATACCTAGATTTATTGCTTATATTGCAGAGGGCCAAATAGACGAAGCAGCGCAAGTTATTAAAGAAACCAACAATCTTCCAGCTATATGTGGCCGAGTTTGCCCGCAGGAAGAACAATGCGAAGCCCGATGTATATTAGGAATCAAGGGAGAGCCCGTAGCAGTTGGCCGATTAGAAAGATTTGCAGCTGACTATACTATGAGTAAGCAAATACAGACTCCCACTACTGTCGCTAAATTTAACGCCACTAAAATAGCTATAGTGGGAAGTGGTCCGGCAGGTTTGGCAGCCGCAGCAGACTTGGCTAAATTAGGTTATGAAGTTCATATATTTGAAGCCTTTCATGAGCCTGGTGGCGTGCTTGTTTATGGAATACCTGAGTTCAGGCTACCCAATGAACTAGTGAAAAAGGAGATTGAAGAGCTAAAAGGATTAGGGGTAGAGATTTATACCAACACTATTATTGGGAAGACTATCACTATAGATGAATTAATAGAGAATGGATATAAGGCTGTATTTATCGGCAGTGGGGCAGGATTGCCCAAGTTTATGAATATTCCTGGTGAGAATCTAAATGGTGTATTTTCAGCTAATGAATATTTAACCAGAATAAATCTTATGAAAGCCTATGATTTCCCTAACAGCCATACCCCTATAAAGAAAGGACAAAGGGTAGCAGTGGTAGGTGGGGGAAATGTTGCTATGGATGCAGCAAGAAGCGCATTGAGATTAGGCGCAGAAGAGGTACACATCGTCTATCGCAGGTCTGAAGAGGAAATGCCGGCCAGATTAGAGGAAGTGCATCATGCCAAAGAAGAGGGTATAATTTTTGATGTACTAAGTAGCCCAATTGAAGTGTTAGGAGAAGACGGTTGGGTAAAAGGGTTAAAATGCATTAGGATGGAACTGGGAGAGTCAGATTCTTCGGGTAGAAGAAGGCCTATTGCTCTACCAAACTCTGACTTTATTCTAGATGTTGATATAGTTATAATGGCTATTGGTACTAGTCCTAATCCCTTGATTACAACTACCACAAAAGGCCTTAAAACCCATAGTTGGGGTGGCATCATAGTGGATGATGAGACAGGAGCTACTAGCAAAGACGGAGTATATGCTGGTGGTGATGCTGTAACCGGTGCTGCAACAGTTATCCAGGCCATGGGATCTGGTAAAAAAGCAGCAAAAGCCATCCATGAACAACTTTTATATGGAGAAAAGATAAGACATGATAGTAAATAGTCATGAAAATGTCATAGAAGTAGAAGGATTAACCAACTTTCACCCTCAGCATATTTTTGAATGTGGTCAAGCCTTTCGCTGGAATTGGGATGGAAAAGGATATATAGGGGTGGTTGCCGATAAAGTTGTTCGGATAGTATGGGATGATAAGGTACTTTTTATTGAGAACGCCAACTTAGATGATTTCTTTACTATTTGGCTAGACTATTTTGATCTAGAAACTGATTATGGCGAGATTACTAATGTCCTATCAGAAGATCCCATGGTGAGAGAAGCCATAAAGTACGGATGGGGTATTAGGATACTAAAGCAAGATCCTTGGGAGGCTCTTGTATCTTTTATTATATCAGCTAACAATGGGATAAAGAGAATAAAGACAATAATAGAGCGATTGTCATGTAGATTTGGGAAAGAAGTTCTTTGGCAAGGACAGAAATATTACACTTTTCCCGACATAGACGCCTTGGCAGATGCTGACCAAGCAGAGCTGAAGGATTGTGGATGTGGATATCGGGGCCCATATATAAAAGAGACAGCTAAGCTTATACGTGAAGGTCAAGTTGATTTGAGCCTCTTAAAGACCATGAGCTATAAAGAGGCACAAAAACAATTATTAAAATGTCCGGGTGTGGGACCTAAGGTAGCGGATTGTGTACTTTTATTCTCGTTGGATAAAAGCCAAGCTTTCCCAATTGACGTATGGGTCAAACGAATTATGGAAACATTATATGCTGATGAATTAAGATACAGCAATGGTATACGTAGTTTTGCAGAAGATAGGTTTGGAGTATATGCAGGATATGCCCAGCAATATCTATTTTATTATGCTAGGGAAATGAAAATTGGCAAATAAGAAATCAAAATACTACGTTGACAACATCTATTGCTTTTGATAAACTTCTTTTAATATACTACTATATGATTATTTGATCAAATAGGCCTTTTAATCAGTAGATGTACTTTTAGGCAGCAAATTATAGTTTGATAAAAGCGTTTATGAAGGGAGCGTGTTTACAATTAGTGATAAATTTGTTAAAGAAGGTTTGACTTTTGACGATGTTTTACTTATACCAAGCAAATCTGAAGTTTTGCCTGGGCAAGTTGATCTTACAACCAACCTAACTAAATCTATCAAATTAAATATTCCGTTGATGAGTGCAGCAATGGATACCGTTACTGAGGCTAGATTAGCCATTGCCATTGCTCGTGAAGGTGGTATTGGTATTATCCATAAAAATATGTCCATTGAAGACCAGGCAACTCAAGTAGATAAAGTAAAGCGATCAGAGCATGGGGTAATAGTGGATCCCTTTTTTCTATCCCCAGATCATCTACTATCCGACGCCGATGAATTGATGAGAAAATACAGGATATCCGGTGTACCAATAACAGTTGATGGGAAGCTAGTGGGTATCATAACAAATCGTGATATAAGATTCGAGACAGATTTTACACAAAAAATAGCTGATGTCATGACGTCTGAGAATTTAATTACTGCTCCTCAAGGAACAAACTTACAACAAGCTCAGGAAATCTTACGAAAGCACAAAATTGAGAAACTGCCTATAGTAGATGATAATATGATGCTAAAGGGACTTATCACTATTAAGGATATCGAAAAGGCTATTCAGTATCCTAATTCTGCCAAGGATTCAGGTGGGAGGTTATTGGTAGGAGCTGCTGTAGGAGTTTCTAAGGATACCATGGATCGGGTAAGGGCTTTGGTAGATGCAAATGTAGATGTTGTGGCCATAGACACGGCTCATGGACATTCTATAGGTGTTCAAAAGATGGTTAGACAAATCAAAGAATCCTTCCCTGAGCTTCAAATTATTGCAGGAAATGTAGCTACAGCAGAAGCTACTAAGGACTTGATAGAGGCAGGAGCGGACTGCATCAAGGTAGGGATCGGACCTGGATCTATCTGCACCACAAGGGTGGTTACGGGGATTGGGGTTCCACAAATAACAGCAATCTATGACTGTGCTCGAGCAGCAGCACCCTACGGTGTACCAGTGATAGCCGATGGTGGTATCAAATACTCAGGTGATATCCCTAAGGCAATTGCAGCAGGCGCCAATGTAGTAATGATAGGCAGCCTTCTTGCAGGTACTGCAGAAAGTCCGGGTGAAATGGAGATCTATCAAGGAAGAAGCTTTAAAGTATACAGAGGCATGGGCTCTATGGGCGCCATGGCTGCAGGTAGTAAAGACCGTTATTTTCAAGAGGATGCCAAGAAACTGGTACCTGAAGGTGTAGAAGGCCGCGTGCCCTTTAAAGGACCTCTATCGGAAACTGTCTTCCAACTGATCGGGGGCTTAAGAGCTGGAATGGGATATTGTGGTACTCCTACTATTGAGGATCTACGAAATGATGGTAAGTTTATTAAAATAACAAGCGCATCCCTTCGAGAAAATCATCCCCACGATATATATATTACCAAAGAAGCACCAAACTATAGTGTTAGGGGTTAATATTACTTATAATAAAGTTAAAAGCTATGGACATTTAATTCCATGGCTTTTCCTTCTATTAGCTATATTAATAGGATAGAATAAAAACTTTCACAACGAGGCTTAATAACCATTCCATGGAAATTGTACAATCATGATAGAATACTAATGTTGACTATCTATATGGAATTTGTTGGCTACCATTTAGTAATAATGATCTTTTCAAGGAGGAAACAATAGATGCAAGAGGAATTAGTATTAATCCTGAATTTTGGGGGTCAATCCAGTCAAAGGATTGCTCGTATGGTAAGGGAGTTAAAAGTATACAGTGAGATTTTACCTTATAATATCTCCCTGGATAGGATAAAGAGCTTAAATCCAAAAGGCATAATATTGACTGGGGTTCAGGAGAATTCAAATACTTCTATTGGAGAAAAATGTTACAAACAGATTAGTCAGTTAGGTATACCTACTAAAATAGTAGATGAGCCTGATTCAGATGAAATAAAAAACTTCTTATTTGATAGCTGTAGCTGTCAAGGCAAGTGGGATATGACCAGTTTTATTGAGACTGCTGTGGATAAAATAAGGCAAAGAGTAGGAGATAAAAAGGTTTTATGTGGTCTATCCGGTGGAGTTGATAGTTCTGTTGCTGCGGTGTTAATACATAAGGCTATAGGAGATCAACTAGTGTGTATATTTGTAGATCATGGATTGTTGAGAATGAATGAAGGGGATGAGGTTGAAGAGATTTTCAAGGATCAATTCAATTTAAATCTAACCAGAGTAAATGCCCAAGACCGTTTTCTAAATCGACTTAGTGGTATAGCTGATCCAGAAAAAAAGCGAAAAATTATTGGGGAAGAATTCATTCGGGTTTTTGAGGAAGAGGCAAAAAAGATAGGTAAAGTTGATTTCTTAGTTCAAGGCACCATATATCCAGATGTTATAGAAAGTGGAGCTGGTGATGCAAACCTTGTTAAAAGTCACCATAATGTAGGAGGTTTGCCTGAAGACGTGGATTTTGAAGGAATAATCGAACCCTTGCGGGATCTCTTTAAAGACGAAGTTAGACGTGTAGGAGAAGAACTAGGTATTCCTAAGCATATGGTATGGAGACAACCTTTTCCAGGACCTGGCCTAGCCATTAGAATTATTGGGGATATAACCCAAGAAAAGTTAGATATACTTAGGAAAGCGGATGCAATATTTAGAGAAGAGATAGCACTTGCGGGATTAGACAAAGAAATTTGGCAATATTTCGCAGTGCTTACTGGGATGAAAAGCGTAGGGGTAACCGATGGTAAACGCACATATGATTACACCATTGCTCTAAGGGGTGTGACCAGTATCGATGGTATGTCAGCCGACTGGGCTAGAATCCCTTATGAAATATTAGATAAAATATCCATACGCATTGCAAGCCAGGTACCCCGTGTCAATAGGGTGGTATATGACATAACCAGCAAGCCTCCTGCTACAATCGAGTGGGAGTAGTGGAAAGTCCGAACATTAAACCAAAAATACAACAAAATGTTCAAAATTATCATTGACAATCTATAACATTATGCTATTATTAAGATGTACAAAGAAATAAATTGCTCATATAGGTCTCATAATAAGGTTGGGACGTTTCTACAAAATGGCCGTAAATCATTTAACTATGAGTGAAAGTGTACCTAGGGTTCCGGAGATTTGATCTCGTCTGGTTCAAGCGGTACAGATATTATCTATTGATAATATTACACCGAAGGGATAAAAGCCCAGTCGGGTAGGTTTCGCTTACCTACCTGTCTGGGTTTTTGTTGTTTATGATAGTCTTAATTACGTATATATATTATTACAGATATAAATATTATAACTAGGAGGTGCCAAATTGAAGGTAGCTATTGTTATGGGAAGTTTATCAGATAAGGCTATAGGGGAAAAGGTGACAAAAGTACTAGACAAGTTTAGAGTGGATTATGAAGTAAGGGTCATATCAGCCCATAGAACCCCTTATAATGCCTTTGAATTTTCAGAAAAAGCTGAAGAGAGAGGCTTTGAAGTCATAATAGCCATTGCAGGGAAGGCAGCTCATTTAGCGGGAGTAATGGCTGGCATCACAATTCTACCAGTGATAGGTATTCCAGCAAAATCTTCTACAATGGATGGATTGGATTCTCTTTTATCAATAGTTCAAATGCCTAAAGGGGTACCAGTAGCAACTGTTGCTATAGATGGTGGGGAAAATGGGGCATTACTAGCAGTACAAATGCTAGCATTAAAATATCCAGAGCTAAAGAATAGACTAAAGGAGTACAAAAATGAAATGGCTGAAGATGTGGCTGGCATGGACAAGACCATTCAAGGGAAATAGGAGGGAATATATTGAGTGGAATAATCGGAATATACAGCCCAAATAGAACTGATACATCACAAATTGCCTATTATGGTCTCTATGCACTGCAACATAGAGGTCAAGCCAGCACAGGGATAGCAGTCAATAACAATGGATTTGTTGATTATCACAAGGAGCAAGGATTAGTCAATGAAGTGTTTTCCAAGGATATAATAGATAGACTTATGGGAAATATTGCTATAGGCCATGTAAGATATGCTTCAAGTCAGCAAAGCAAAGAAAAAAGCAATGTAGAACCGCTGGTTGTAGGATATAGAAAAGGAGCCCTGGCTCTTTCTCTTGATGGAAGCATTGTAAATGCAAAGGCTTTAAGGGATGAATTGGAGGATAAGGGCGTAATATTTCAAAGTACTTTAGATGCCGAAGTTATTGCAAACCTAATAGCTAGATATCATAGAGATGGGCTGGAAGAAGCTATTATAGAAGCAATAGATGCCATAAAGGGATCTTATAGCATAGTGATGATGAATGCCAACAGTCTTATTGCTGCAAGAGATCCACATGCTCTTAGACCTATGGTGTTAGGAAGGATAAATAATGGATATATAATAGCTTCTGAAACCTGTGCCTTCGATACAATAGGAGCAGAATTTATAAGAGATATAAATGCCGGTGAAATGATTGTCATAGATGAAAACGGAGTAAGTACTGTTCATGAGAAAAAAGGAAAGGTTAGCCACTGTCTATTTGAATTTATATATTTTGCCAGGCCGGATAGTCAAGTGGACTATCGAAGCATATATACAGCCCGTATTGAAATAGGAAGACAGCTTGCTAGAGAAAGCCCTGTTGACGGAGATATAGTCATTGGGGCACCGGATTCAGGAGTAGTGTCAGCCGTTGGATATGCTGAACAATCTAAGATTCCCTATAGGGATGGTTTAATAAAGAATCGATATGTAGGTAGAACTTTTATTGAGCCAACTCAAGGTCTAAGGGAGCAAGGAGTAAAAATAAAACTAAATGTCTTAAAGGACAATGTAAATGGGAAAAAAGTTGTTTTGGTAGATGACTCTATAGTAAGAGGAACAACAGTTAAGAGAATAATTGACTTGTTAAGAAATGCTGGGGCAAAAGAGGTTCATGTAAGGGTAAGCTCACCTCCAGTAAGGCATTCCTGTTACTTAGGAGTGGATATGCCTACTAACCAACACCTAATGGCAGCGGGTAAAACTGTCGAAGAAATTAGAAAGGAATTAGGAGCAGATTCCTTGTACTATATTTCCTTGGATGGTCTCAGAAAGGCAATTGGGGGAGATGAAGGCTTTTGTGTAGGGTGTTTCACAGGGCAATACCCGGTACAAGGAGAAATGAACCTGTAACTGCAATTAAAATTATGATAAGAGGTGTTAATATGTCCCTAACATATAAGGATGCAGGAGTGAATAAGGAGTCAGGATACAAACAAGTCGAGCTTATAAAGAACTTTGTTAGCAAGACCTATACCCCAGAAGTTCTATCAGATATTGGGGGCTTCGCTGGACTCTTCCAGATAGATACAAAGGCTTATGAAGAGCCAGTTCTAGTATCGGGAACTGATGGAGTAGGTACGAAATTAAAGATTGCTTTTATGATGGATAGGCATCATACCATCGGAGAAGATTGTGTTGCAATGTGTGTAAACGATATTATATGTCAAGGGGCCAAGCCCTTATTCTTTCTGGATTATATTGCCACTGGCAACCTTGAACCGGAGAAGATGGCTAAAATCGTTGAAGGGGTCTCCAATGGGTGCATTAAGGCAGGATGTGCTTTAATAGGCGGCGAAACAGCTGAAATGCCTAGCTTTTATAAGGAGGGAGAATACGATATAGCAGGCTTTTGTGTAGGCGTAGTAGATAAGAAGAATTTAATAACAGGCTCTAATATAAAAGAAGGAGATATCATTATTGCCTTACCGTCAAGTGGAATTCACAGCAACGGCTACTCACTAATAAGGAAAATAGTATTTGAAAAAGAAATAATGGATGTAGATACATATATACCAGAATTAAAGGCTACTTTAGGGGAAGAGCTAATTAAACCTACTAGAATATATGCAGATATTGTTACAGAATTAATAGATAAGTTCAACATAAAAGGGATTAGCCACATAACAGGGGGAGGGCTTATTGAAAACGTTCCTAGAATGCTTCCGAAAGGGTTGGTTGCGCATATGGACGTATCAATAATTGAAACTCCTGAAATATTTAACTTATTACAAAAATGGGGCGAAATTGAGTTAAAAGAAATGTACGGAACTTTCAACATGGGAGTTGGAATGGTATTGGTTGTTGGTGAGGAGGAGTTGTCAGGCATAGAAGAATACCTAAAAGACAAGCCTGAAAAATACTATGTCCTTGGGGATATAAGATGCGGTGATGAGGGAGTAGTTTTATGGTAAAGATAGGAGTGCTCATATCAGGCAACGGATCCAACTTGCAAGCTATTATAGATGGCATAGATAAAGGCCTTATAAAGGGAAAAATAGAGATCATTATTTCAAACAATAAAGATGCTTATGGGCTTGTAAGGGGGAAAAATTCAAATATTAAATCTTTATTCATGGATCCTAAAGGCTATGACCCTATCAGCTATGATAGGAAACTCTTATACGAACTAAAAAAAAGCAAGGTGGACTTAGTGGTATTAGCCGGATACTTGAAAATACTATCAAAGGAGTTTATAGACCAATACAAAAATAGAATAATAAATATCCATCCATCTCTGATACCTAGCTTTTGTGGAAAAGGATACTATGGAGACAGGGTTCACAAAGCAGTACTTGACTATGGTGTAAAATACACTGGGGCTACAGCTCACTTTGTAGATGAAGGTACTGATACGGGACCTATTATACTTCAAGAAATTGTGGCAGTAGATGACGGTGATACTGTTAAGACTTTAAAGGAGAAGGTTCTCCAAGCAGAGCACAAAATACTGGTACAAGCAGTAAAATTATTTTGTGATAGTAAAATATCTATAGAGGAAAGAATAGTCCGAATAATAGATAAGGAGTGAGGAAGTTGAAAAGAGCATTGATTAGTGTTTCTGATAAAAGAGGAATAGTTGAGTTTGCAAAAGAGTTAGTAGAATTAGGCTGGCAGATAATTTCTACGGGGGGTACTTATAAAGAACTTGAAAAGTCTGGTATAGGGGCTATAGAAATTGAAAATGTGACCGGATTTCCTGAAATATTAGATGGAAGGGTCAAAACACTAAATCCAAATATTCACGGAGGAATACTCTATAAGAGGGATAATGAAGATCATGTGAAGACATTGAAGGATATGAATATAAGCTCTATAGATATGGTGGTAAACAATCTATATCCTTTTGAAGAGACCATGGCCAAAGGGACAGAACATGGAGAAATCATAGAAAACATTGATATAGGTGGCCCTTCAATGATTAGAGCAGCTGCAAAGAATTATAAACATGTAACAGTCATAATTGACCCAGAAGATTATCCAAAGGTATTGTCTGAACTAAAGGAGATGGAAGATACTAGGGAAGACACCCGACTATATCTAGCAAGAAAGGTATTTAACTATACCGCCTATTACGATGCTCTGATTTCAAAGTATTTCAATGAGCTGGAACAAATACAATTCCCCAATTATCTTACTTTGGGGTATAAATTAAGTAGTAACCTTAGATATGGGGAAAATCCCCACCAAAAAGCTGCATTTTATGTTAGTTCAAATCCCTGTGAAGGAAGTATTGCTATAGGTAAAAAACATCATGGGAGGGAATTGTCCTTTAATAATATAAATGATGGAAATGCTGCCATAGATATGGTGAAAGAATTTGATCTACCTACTGTAGTTGCAGTAAAACATGCTAACCCTTGTGGAATTGGAAGCGGAAAAACCATTTTACAGGCTTATTTAAAGGCATATGAATGTGATAAAGAGTCTATATATGGTGGAATAATTGCAGCAAATAGGGAAGTTGATGAAGATGTAGCTAAAGAAATGGCCAAGATATTTTTAGAGGTAATAATAGCACCATCCTTCACTGAAGGAGCCTTGGACATACTAACTAAAAAGAAGAATCTTAGGCTAATAGAAGTGGGAACTCTAAAGAGAGAAAATAAGGATATAGAAGTTAAAAACATATCCAGCGGTATTTTAATACAGGAGAAGGATGTATTGAACCTTTTAGATGACATGGAAGTGGCAACCGACAGAAAGCCAACTGCGGAGGAGATGGAGGATCTTATCTTTGCATGGAAGGCTGTTAAGCACTTAAAGTCCAATGGAGTGGTCATTGCAAAAGAAGGAGGTACCCTAGGCATAGGGGGAGGGGAGGTAAACCGATTTTGGGCAGTACAAAATGCAATTGAAAGAGCTAAAGACAATATAAAAGGTAGCGTTATTGCCTCTGATGGATTTTTCCCATTTAAAGACTCCATTGAGATCCTTGGAAAATCAGGAGTAAAAGCTATAATACAGCCAGGTGGCTCCATAAGGGATGGAGAAGCCATTGAAGAAGCAAATAGACACAACATAGCCATGGTATTTACGGGTATCAGACATTTTAAGCATTAGGGGGAATCTAAAATGAAGGTACTGGTCATAGGTAGTGGAGGTAGAGAGCATACCCTTTGCTGGAAGATTGCACAATCTAGAGGGGTAAAAAAGATTTTCTGTGCACCGGGCAACGGCGGGACTAGGCTTGTAGCAGAAAATGTGGATATAAAAGCGAATGATATAGAAGGATTACTTGACTTTGCTTTAAAAAACAATATTGACTTAACTGTAGTAGGACCGGAAGAGCCCTTAGTAATGGGAATTGTGGATAGGTTTCAGGAAAAAGGATTAAGAATATTTGGACCGGATGGTAAGTGTGCTAGGTTGGAAGCTAGTAAAAGCTTTGCAAAGGAATTTATGGAGAAATATGGGATCCCAACGGCAAAATATGAAACCTATAATAGCTTCCAAGATGCCTGCAAAGCATTAGATGATTTTTCCTATCCCTTGGTTATCAAGGCTGATGGTCTCTGTGAAGGAAAAGGTGTAGAAATAGTAGATACAAGGGAAGATGCTTTAAGAATATTGGAGGAAATGCTAATAGATAAGAAATTTGGCGATCAGGGAAATATGGTGGTAATTGAAGAGTATTTAGATGGGATTGAAGTTTCTTTGCTTTGTTTTGTTACAGAGAACAGAATAATACCTATGGAGAGTGCGAA
>JAAYTG010000055.1 GCA_012518075.1 Clostridiales bacterium
CGTTTATCATTAGGAGATATTCTCGTAGAAAATCCTCTGCCTTGGTATCGTTAAAGGAAGCTACCACATTTAGAATAGCTTTTTTTATCAAATCATCATTTAATCCTAAGCCCCATCTTAAAAGGGAAAGAAAGTTAGCGTCTTTTTTCCACTTACTCAGCAAATCTTGTTCATTCAATTTGAGGATGTTATTCAATTCTTTTATTCTGCGAAGAATTTCGTCATATGGAACCTGAAAGTGATAGGATACCTCCCTACTACTGTCACCCCTATGACTAATATATTCTTGTGATAAACGAATATAATAGCTCCCTATGGTATTATCAGGATCTACTTTATTGATCTTCAACCAGTAGGTAATGGCTTCCTTGTATTCCCCTAGGTTAAAATGGGATACAGCTACGAAATGAAGAATCCGAACATCATAAGGTTTATATTGTAGCAATTGTTTCAATACGCGGTTTGCTCGTTTATGTTCTTTAAGCTCACATAAAGTCACAGCAATTTTGTGAAGTTCCTCTGGATCCTGTGTTCTAAAATTAACTATTCTCTCCAGGTGTTTTTTACTTTTTTTTAATTCGTTTTTTTCTCTAAGAAATAGACATACATTGCAATTAGCATGAATATTTAGTGGATCTATCCTTAAAACATCCAAGCTTATATTTATTGCTTCATTCAGCTTTCCCACACAAAAATAGGCCAGAGACAGGTTATTCTTAACATAGATAAGATTTGGTTCTAGCAAGACAACTCTTTCAAGCTTTTTTATTGCCTCTTTGTATTCACCCCTGTCTAAAAGATCCTTTCCTTCCGCCGCTAGGCTATATATGCTTTCTGTACCTATATCGAAAGTATCATAATCTTCATCATAATATTCATATTCTGTTAATAAATCCACTAAATCCCTAGCTTCATCAGAATATATTCCATAGGGATCAACATCTAAATATTTCTCGAAACACTCCATTGCTCTATCATAATCCTGCATGCCTAAAAAATTGCATCCCAGTCCAAAGTAACAATCACCTCTTGATTTCTCCTTTTGGAGGATTGAAAATAACACTTTACTGGATTGATGAAAGCATCCCATCTCTGTAAAAACTTCTGCCAAATCCATTAAGTATTCTACATTTTGGGGCTCCTTCTCTATCGCTTTTCTGTAAAAATTCAACGCACCCAGATAATTGTTATTATTCATATGCTTTTTAGCTTTTCTATAATAAAACTGACCATCTTGGTCAAATGGAACAACTTTTCTTTGTTTTCTTGCAAATAACTCTCTAGCCATCTTCATCTCCTGACATTAAAATAAGATAAATACATTATAGCATAAACCTATATTTGGCTCTATATATAAATGAACTTTTAGACTTCGGCATTTTCAATCAATCTCCTTATATCCTGCTCATTAAAGTTATAAGTAGTATTACAGTAATGACATACCAATTCAGCTTGACCGTCATCTTCTAGAATAGCCTCCAGCTCTTTTTTACCTATAGTTAAAAGCACTGATTCAAGTCTAGGCCTATTACAATCGCAGGCAAAAACTGGATGTGCCATGTCGTTAATCTTTAAGTTCATGGATCCTAATACTTTTCCTAATATTTCTTCAGGTTTCATACCCTGATCTATCATAGTTGATATTGGAGGAATTTGGGATATCCTGGCTTCTATTTCATCTATCAATTCAACTGGAGCACCTGGGAGGGGCTGTATAATGAAGCCACCTGCTGCTCTAATGCTTCCATCGGGATTCACTAATACACCCAGTCCCACAGCTGATGGTTTTTGCTCAGAAAAGGCCATATAATAAGCGATGTCCTCGCCTATTTCTCCTGTTACCAAATCCACTTGTCCAGCATAGGGTTCTTTTAGACCTAAATCCTTAATTACTGTAAGTTTCCCTTGTTTACCCACACCACCAGAAACATCCAATTTGCCCTGGGAATTAAGAGGTAATTCTACATGAGGATTATCCACATATCCCTTAGTATTTCCGTCATTCTTTGTTACCACCACTATGCTGCCAATAGGGCCTTCACCCTTTATAACTATAGAAAGAGTGTCTCCCTGTCCTTTCATATCAATAGCCATCATCACAGCAGCTGTCATGGTTCTCCCTAGAGCAGCTGATGCAATAGGATAAAGGCTGTGAATCTTCTGGGCTTCGCCTACAAGATTGGTAGTGGTAGCGGCAAAAGCTCGTATATTACCATCTGCTGCTGTAGCTCTTACTATATAATCCTTCATATTAATGCTCCTTATTTTATTTAGTGATCAATGTTATTACTGTTTTTGAGCCGCAAATACAATACGTTGACTTTGTTCTTTTGGTACATCAAAAGTTAGATGCTGATAGCAGTTGATATTGGCAAAATTTCTTTTTTCGAGTTGTTCTATTATATCTTGTACTTGGTGAGCTTTTTGCACATGAATCTCGTCAAATCTCCTATAAAAAGAATCTTCCTTTATAAAAAAAGTCAGCTCCATAGTGCAGATATTATCCTGCTTATCAAAGCTATTTTGCCATATTAGGAATATATCTCCATCATCATCTACTATTATATTATCGTCTAATATCGAGGATAACTTGTAATAGGAGCTTATATCAAACAGTAGCAGGCCATTAGGCCTTAAAATATTGTAAATATTAGAGAATATCTTGTCAAGATCTCTATCATCTAAAATATAGTTAATGCCGTCGCACATAATAAGTACCGCATCAACCTCCCTATGAAGCTCAATATCCCTCATATCCTGGCATATATAGGGTATCTTCAATCCCCTGCTTCGAGCCTTCTCATGGGCTACTAACAGCATGTCCTGAGATCTATCAATTCCTATTACATTATATCCACGGTCTGCCATTATGGTGGTTAAGTTACCGGTACCACAAGCTAAATCTACTATGTCATTAGGCCGTATACCATAATGTAAAAATAATTTTTCTATGAAATCAGCCCACTTTATATAATCTACATCCCCCATCATTTTATCATACACATATGCAAAGTCTTCATACATTGTCCCTAATCTCCTTATACTTTAATCTTCAAAAAAAGAGGTCCCTTAAGGCACCTCATTTGCACTGTCTTCTTCCATATCCTCTATCCTCTTATTAAGATATTTATCAAATATCCAGTTTGCGAAGGATATTGTAATCAGCATAGGAAAAGTCAGTCCTATTATAAAAAAAGGTATGATGAAGGGAATGCTAAAATAAAATGCTACTCCAAAAAGCAGAAAAGATAATACAAATATAACAAATGCTCTAGGCAATTCCGCCATCGTAAATATTAAAGCATTTTTAAATATCTGCCTTACTTTAAGCTTATATGTTACTAACATAGGAAAGATAAACATGTTCATCATAGCATATATAATTCCAAATATTAACACCAAATAGCGTAATAGCGCGAAGAGCAAGTTTCGATATCCTTCGATTGCATAGAAAATATTGTTAACATAGAAGATTAACAATGCCAGCCCATTGATCAACATAATTAGTAAGCTTTCTTTCCAATTTTGCTTCCATGCATCTTTAAAATCACTCCATACCCATGCATGTTCATCCCTGGCCCAATTTCTTATAATATATGTGGCGCCTGCAGTTGCTGGCCCCGCAATAAGCATACAAGGGATAAGAATCAAAAGCATTACAAAACCCATACTTTGAATATTCCCCACTGATTGAATAATTTCTGGTGTCTGAGCTATAGCTATTAAATTTATATAGACTACAAAAAAAGCAGGTATCCAAAATATGGAGTACAATAGGTTTAGTTGGATCAATTTCCAAAACCTAACCTGTAATACAACAAAGAATAATTTAAAGCGCCCTTCCTCTATATCTTCTTTCTTTAAATCTGGTTTATTGGGATTACCATAAAACATTCGATTGAAAAATCCACCAAACATCTCTCCAATCCTTTCTCAGGCAATAAACTCTACCTTTTTGTATTTTACAAAACTACTACCCATAAAAAACACTTTTTATAAAAGCCCTAATGCTTGCAGTTCTACTTTTAGAGTCTCTTTAACCTTTTCATCAGCTTCCACCAAAGGTAGACGTGGTCTCCCTACTTCCATGCCCATAAGATTTAAAGCGGCCTTTACAGGTATAGGGTTGGTTGTTATAAACAGAGCATTGAATAGAGGGTTGAGTTCCTGATGAATTTTTGCTGCTTTATCGATATGTCCGTTAACATAGAGATCGATCATATCTCTCATCTTGCGTCCAGCGACTTGAGCCACAACACTGACCACTCCATATCCGCCTGCGCACATAGTAGGTAAGGTGAAGCCATCGTCACCAGAATAGACCAGAAAATCCTCATGGCATCCTGCAATTATCTTTGTAATTTGATCCATATTTCCACTAGCCTCTTTAATTGCTACTATGTTCGATATCTTCGATAAGGCTATAGATGTATCAGCTTCCATATTTCCACCTGTTCTGGATGGAACATTATAAGGCATAATAGGCAAATCTATGGATTCAGCAACAGTCTTAAAGTGCTCATATAAACCTTGCTGGTTAGGTCTATTATAGTAAGGAACTACCACCAAAGCGCCATCTGCTTTACTCATTTCGGCTAATTTACCCAGCTCTATGGTTGCTCGGGTGCAGTTAGTACCAATTCCAGCGATTATTGGTACATTTACTTTATTCTTTAGAATTCTAAATAATTCATACTTCTCTTCTGATGTTACCGTGGGAGATTCTCCTGTGGTTCCTACTACAACTAATGCGGTGGTTCCCTCATCAACAATTTTATTTGCTAGTTCAACAGCTTTTTCATAGTCTACATTCATATCCTTATCAAAAGGTGTTACCATAGCAGTAAGCAACCTTCCCCACTCTTTCATATCAATGGCCTCCTTAAAATTATATCTTCAAAGTTATTCCTATTTTACTATATGTTCATTCACATGTAAATGCATAGATGATATTATATTACTTAATTCTTGAATCTACATCTTATATAATATTTTGTCTTTATTGTTTGTCTATTCTGAATAATTAGACATTTATCGCGACTTCTCATAACAACAAATCTGATCATTAACTCCAATAATCAAAATGAGAAGCACCTCCTGCTTATGCTTTAGTCTGTGTCCATAAACATAGCCAATCCTTTGATCATTAGCTGGATTATAATTCAACTTTAACAATCCTGATATAAGATCAATCAGACCCTTTAATAGAAAATCCATGAACAGAAATGTATTTTGCATTTATGGATACAGATAATATATTATAATGACTAAAAATACTGCTCTAATACTAATATACCTCTTCTCATCTAAAATATCAATGAAGCATTTTTACAAATCTTTAGACTTTCAGTTTTTTCGGATAAATTAGTTTGACAATAATGAGTATGGATGATATCATGAATTAAAAATAGGCTAAATTTGCGAATAATTATCTATTTTTTATATTAATGCAGTTTAGAGGTGCATCTTTTATTAGTAAGTTCTCGGAGAATACGGAGTTCGTTGAAGGAACCCAAAGGGGAAGGTGCCGAAAGATATAAAGATCCGTAATTTATATCTTGATCCTAGGGTGAATAATCCTAGGATTGTCATCAAATGATAATTTGATGGAGAGCTAACTGCTTTCGCAAGGCTTGTTATATTGTTATAACAGGTATGACGAAAGCGGCTGGTGATACATCAGCCGTTATTTTATTTATTTTAAATAGTTTAGGAGGCAAATCATGAAAAAATTTAATCTTGCAATAGTTGGAGTTACCGGTATGGTAGGTCAAAAATTCATAGAAGTATTAGAGGAAAGAAAGCTACCTATTGAAAAATACTACATGTTTGCTTCAGCTCGATCAGCTGGCTCAATAATCTCATTTATGGGTAAAGACTATGTAATAGAAGAGCTGACCCCCACATGTTTTGATGATAAGGATATTGACATTGCTCTTTTCTCTGCCGGGGGAAGTGTTAGCCAAACTTATGCTCCGATTGCAGCTGACAAAGGCATAGTTGTTATTGATAATAGCAGTGCGTGGAGAATGGAAGAAAGTGTACCGCTAGTGGTTCCCGAAGTAAATCCTGAGGATATTTTAAATCATAAGGGTATAATATCAAATCCAAACTGTTCTACTATACAAGCTGTAGTAGCCCTAAAACCCCTTTATGATCGATATGGCATCAATAGAATCGTATATTCCACCTATCAAGCTGTTTCAGGTGCTGGTGTAGCAGGACACAATGACCTTGAAAATGGAGTAAAGGGAGAAAGTCCCAAGAATTTCCCCCATCCTATTTTTGCTAATTGTATACCTCATATTGATTCCTTTTTAGATAATGGATACACAAAAGAAGAAATGAAGATGATGGACGAAACCAAAAAGATTTTTAAGGACAATCGCTTGAGAATTACTGCTACCACCGTTAGAGTTCCTGTGTATAATGGACATAGCGAATCCATAAATGTTGAATTAAATAAGGATTTTGATTTAGAAGAATTGAGAGATCTGCTATCCAATTCACCAGGTATTACAGTAATAGATGATCCTGCAAATAATCAGTACCCAATGCCTATAGATTGTGATGGCAAAGATCAAGTATTTGTAGGTCGAATTAGAAGGGACGAAAGCTTAGATAATGGAGTTAACTTGTGGGTTGTTGCGGATAATATTAGGAAAGGTGCCGCCACAAATACTGTTCAAATTGCTGAAAAGCTAATCGAGTACTGGCAAAAATAATTTTTTAATATGTGTCCCCTAAAAATTTCTGAAGACAGGAGTGTTTCTTGCATATGACAAAGATAATTATCCATGGATGTAATGGCAAGATGGGTCAGGTAGTAGCTTCAATGGCTGTTAGGCAGCCTGATATAGAAGTTGTCGCTGGCATCGACAGGCATACTGATGCTTTTAATAATCCTTTCCCGGTCTATTCCTCATTGAATGAGTGTCCTGAAGATTGCGATGTTATAATTGATTTTTCACTACCCCAGGCCTTGCCCTCCCTATTAGATGCTGCTCTATCAAGAAAATGTGGCCTAGTTATTGCAACTACTGGATTTAGTGCACAAGAGCAGGCTACCATAGAAAAACATAGCAAGGAAATACCCATTTTCCAAGCTGCCAATATGTCTGTAGGTATTAACCTAATGTACCAACTTATTCAAAAGGCAGCACAAGTGCTTGGTGAATCCTTTGATATCGAGATTATTGAAAAGCATCACAACGAGAAAGTTGATGCTCCTAGTGGCACTGCCTATGCTCTTGCTGACGCTATTAATGATGTATTCCTCAACTCAAAAAACTATCTATATGGCAGGCATACAAAAAATGATATGAGATCCCCTTCTGATTTGGGTATCCACGCTATTCGTGGGGGTACTATAGTAGGACAACATACAGTTTTGTTTGCAGGAAATGATGAGGTAATAGAAATAGAGCATACCGCTTATTCCAAACAGATATTTGCCGTAGGTGCTCTTAGAGCTGCAAAATATATGGCAACTAGAAGCCCGGGATTATATAGTATGAAAAATGTTATAGATGATAGAAGTCCGGTTACAAACATTGTAACTCAAGATAAGATTATTCTAGTTTCCATTGGCAATGCACCTGCTAGGCTCAATACTATTGCAAATATATATAAAGAATTTGGAGGGCAAGGTAATTATTTAGAACTTATTAGTCAAACCTCCCCTGCAGATAGAATGAGCGATATTACCTTTGCTATTTCGGTAGAAAATCTTCAAAAGGCAGAGGCTTTCTGTGGTGATTTAGCTGCTCAAAACGAGGAGCTGACAATAAAATTGGATACCAATATTATAAAGATGTCCATTGAAGGATTGGGTCTAGAACAGCAACCGCAGATTGCTACCACCTTTTTTGAACTACTCAACGGGCATAATATACCTATTAAAGCTTCCATTACTTCTAGCATAAGGATCGATTGCTTTTTCGATAAAATCTATGAAAAACAGGCCATGGACACATTGATTGATGAATTCGGTCTATAATCAAATATTGCAACTAAAGACATTTATTGAAAATAGTTAATAATAAAAGGCTATGATAATAGATAAAGGTCTCTGAGTAAATCTCAAAGACCTTTTATGGTTCATAATTCAATTCCTCTCTGTGCGGCAACACCCGCATCAGAATAATGCTTTATATTTTTCATTTCCATAATAAGGTCAGCTCGATCTGCTATTATTACCCATAAACCTCTACCCACCGCTCTTAAAG
>JAAYTG010000056.1 GCA_012518075.1 Clostridiales bacterium
ATAATAACATTAGCATCCACCGCCATACCTACAGATAATATGATGCCTGCTATACCAGGCAGGGTCAAAGTTACCTTTGCAACTACAATTACCAACATCACTATGATAATATAAGCCACTAGAGCCAGATCAGCTACGAGGCCTGGAAGCCTGTAATATATTAAGATAAACAACAATATTGCAATAATACCTACTATACCAGCAATAATAGCTTGCCTAAGAGCATTAACTCCTAAAGTAGCACCAATAGTACGGATCTCGGCCTGTTCTAATTCCACGGGTAGGGCACCACTTTCTATGAGATTTGCTAGCTGCTTTGCTTCCTCGATATCTCCCATACCTTCAATAATTCCTTGACCACTTGTTATAGGACTATTGACCACCGGCTCGGATATCGGATTACCATCCAGCAAAATTCTTATTACCTGCCATTGATACTTACTAGTGGCATCTGCAAACTTTTTAGCCCCTTCGGAATGAAGTTCAAATTCAACTACAGCAGTATGTCCCTGTCCATAGGCAGGCAAGGCAGATTTTACGTCCCTACCGGTTATGATAATATCTCCTTCCGGTCCTTCAAACTCCAATACAGCCGGCTTTGCTAAGATTTCAGCAAGCTCTCTAGGGTTTTCGATCCCTGGAATCTCAACCTGAATCCTATTATCTCCCTGTCTGGCAACAGTTGCTTCATTCTGGCCTTCCTTATCCAGTCTGTTTCGAATAACCCTCATAGCACCGGTAATTTTGCTATCCTTATCCGAATCGTTAGGCTCTACTTTGGCTTCATAGACTACATAAAGACCTCCTTTTAAGTCTAATCCTTGGCGCACTTGTTGTCCTAGCGGAGGAATTTCATATGGGCCCCATAGGGATATCCCATTTAGCGCCACGTAGGAAACAAATGCAATAATAAAAATTATGAGAAACAGCTTCCAGCTGCTCTTTATGTTCATATCTTCTCCTCCTCTTTTTGTCCCAAGTATTTTCTTGTAAAATAGGTACCCAGGTAACCATAGCAAAGCTTATTATATCACTTTTATTGGATTAAATTAAGTACTTCAATATATTCTTTTTATTAAGTTTTCTAATTCAATTCTTTTACTTATTTGACACTGTCTTTTCTTCTGTCAATAACCCGTTTAGCCTTACCTTCACTTCTCTCTATAGTTTTAGGTTCCACCAATTTTACCTTAACAGCCAGTCCTAATGTGCTCTGAATTTCATGGGTTATCTTTGCTTTAAGCTCCTCCAACTTGCGGATTTCATCGGAGAAGAGCTTTTCAGATACTTCTACCCATATCTCTAGACTGTCCATATTCCCAATTCGATCTATAACGATAAGATAATGAGGCTCGGTTTCACCTATATCCACAAGAATAGCTTCTATCTGGGAAGGGAAA
The DNA here is from genome assembly GCA_012518075.1 of Clostridiales bacterium. Taxonomy (GTDB): domain Bacteria; phylum Bacillota; class Clostridia; order Caldicoprobacterales; family UBA3941; genus JAAYTG01. Next base: position 1,401 of record JAAYTG010000056.1, read on the forward strand.
ACATTAACCCCACGAATAATTAACATATCATCTGTTCTTCCCAGGACCTTGTTCATCCTTACGTGGGTTCTGCCACATGGGCAAGGTTCATAATTCAAAGAAGTAATATCCCGGGTACGGTACCTGATTATAGGGATACCTTCTTTTGTAATGGTTGTAAAAACCAACTCGCCTTCACAGCCTTCATTAAGAACTTCTCCTGTTACCGGATCAATTATCTCAGGAATAAAATGATCCTCCCAAATATGAAGTCCATTCTTATATTTACATTCACTTGCAACTCCAGGCCCGATTACTTCGCTTAATCCGTAAATATCTATAGCCGTGATGCCTAGCTTTCTCTCTATCTCTTGTCGCAGTCCCTCGGTCCATGGCTCAGCACCTAATATACCATGCTTTAGCTTTAGCTCATCCTTTGATATCCCCATTTCATCCAACATTTCCGCTATATGTAGGGCATAGGATGGGGTGCAAGCTAGTAGGGTAGTGCCAAAATCTTTCATCAACATAATCTGTCTTTTGGTATTGCCGCCGGATATAGGTATTACCGAGGCTCCAAGTCTTTCTGCCCCATAGTGTACCCCAAGTCCGCCAGTAAATAGACCATAACCATAGGCCACTTGAATAACTGAATCTCTTTTTGCCCCTCCACATGATAGGGTCCTAGCCATTAGTTCCGACCAAGTAGTTATATCCTCACGTGTATAGCCAACGACTGTTGGCTTTCCTGTAGTCCCAGAAGATGCGTGGATTCTTATTATCTCAGTCAGTGGAACAGCAAAAAGTCCATATGGATAATTGTCTCTTAAATCATCTTTAGTAGTAAAGGGTAACTTGTCTAGATCTTCCAATCCTCTAATATCTTCGGGCATGAGATCTTTTTCTTGCATTAGATCTCGGTAATAGGGGACATTATAATATATTCTTTCAACTGTTTTTTTAAGTCGCTGACTTTGAAGTTCCTCTAATTTATTACGGTCCATGCATTCACAGGACTTGTTCCAATACACCATGATTTAATTGCACCTTCCTCATACCCTAATATTATAGCCTCTTTCAAAGGCTTCTAAATTTATCTCAATAGTCTTTTTTGGCACGATGCCACTTAGAGTATCCTTCCAAAGCTGCTTCTCTATATCCATATTTTGAGCCAATACTCCCAATAAAACTGTATTTGATACTCGTATATTACCTAACTCTTTGGCCATCTCTAGGGCATTGATAACAAAAACCTTGGATACAGCATCATTAAGTCGATTCAATATATTATCAGGATATTCAGCGGCTCCTGTTACAACAGGCATGGGCTTTATAGCTTGATCATTTACTATTAGCATGCCATCTTCTTTTAGATAATGTAACCATCTCAAGCCTTCCATCTTTTCAAAAGCTAATATAATATCAGCCTTGCCCTCTTCTATCAGTGGTGAATAAATCTTTTCCCCAAAACGAACATGGGTTACCACACTTCCACCTCTTTGTGCCATGCCATGAACTTCAGAAACCTTTACATCGTATCCTAGCCTACTGGAAAGGCTTCCTAAAACCCTACTAGTCAGTAAACTGCCCTGACCTCCTACTCCTACAATTAGAATATTAACATTTTGCATCTACTAGTCCACCCTTTCCATAGCGTTGAACCTACATACCTGTTTACATAATCCACATCCGTTACATAGAGAATCATCTATGAACATAGCATCATCCTGTTTTTGGATAGCCGGACATCCTAACCTTAAGCACAGCCCGCAGCTTGTGCATTTTTCCTTATTTATCATCAAAGGTGATGCTTGTCTTTTATCCAGTAAGGCACAGGGTCTTTTATATATAATTACTGACGGCTCATCCCGTTGGGTTTCCTCTTTTAGTATAGCCTCCGATTCCATTAAATTAAAGGGATCTACTACCTGTACATTATCTATACCTATGGCTTTTACTAGAGCCACTAGATCCAATGCTGGTGCTATCTCTCCCTTTATTGTAAGACCGGTAGCTGGATTATCTTGATGACCAGTCATGGCTGTTATGGAGTTATCCAGAATCAATATAGTAGAGATTCCTTTATTGTATACTACATCGATGAGTCCTCCAATTCCTGAATGTATAAAGGTAGAATCACCTATAACTCCCACCATTTTTTTTGAAAAATTTCTTCCACGCGCTTTTTCAAAGCCATGGGCCATGCCTATACTGGCACCCATGCATACGCATGTGTCTATAGCTTCTAATGGTGAGAGCGCTCCTAGTGTATAGCAACCGATATCTCCTGTAGCCATAATTTTCATCTTTTTCAAATTGTAGAATACTGCTCTATGGGGGCAACCTGGACACAAAACAGGAGGCCTGTTAGGCAGTTCTTCAGCAACTCTTACATCTATATCAGTCCCTTTTATTGCCCTTTCAAGCATATTGGCAGTATATTCTCCTTGAACAGAAAATAAATCTTTTCCTATTACCTGTATGCCCCAGCTTCTTATCTGCTCCTCCATTATTGGCTCTAGCTCTTCCAGGACATAAAGCTTGTCCACTTGTGAGGCGAACTCTAGTATTAGATCCTTAGGCAGAGGATGCACCATACCCAGTTTTAAGAATGAGGCCTTGGGAAAAACTTCCCTAGCGTACTGATAAACAATACCACTTGCTATAATACCAACTTTAGGATCACCTTCTTGGATTTCATTAATCTCAAAACGGCATGAATCCTGAGCAATGTCCTTCATCCTTTGCTCGACTACTATATGACGTGCTTTGGCCATTGCTGGCATCATAACGTTTTTTTGCGGTCTTTTTTCGTATTCCTTAATAGAAATAGGCTGTGGTTTATCTATCTCTACCATGCTTTGTGAATGGGATACTCTGGTAGTCAATCTGACTATGAATGGAGTATCATATTTTTCACTAAGCTCAAAGGCCAATTTAATATAAGCTTTTGCTTCCTGGCTGTCAGCAGGCTCCAACATGGGTATATGAGCTGCCCTAGCATAGAATCTACTATCTTGTTCATTCTGAGAACTGTGCATGCCGGGATCATCCGCCACTACTATAACCAACCCCCCAGTAATACCGGTATAGGATACGGTAAATAGAGGATCCGCAGCTACATTTAGCCCCACATGCTTCATAGAAACTATAGCCCGGCCACCAGCCATGGATGCACCAATGGCAACTTCTAAGGCAACCTTCTCATTTGGTGACCATTCAGTGTAGATTTCATCATATTTTGCTATAAACTCAGTAATTTCCGTGCTAGGGGTTCCAGGGTAGGCAGTTGCTACTGCAACCCCTGCTTCATAAGCACCCCTTGCTACAGCCTGGTTTCCTAACATTAATTCTCTCACAGTATCCCCCCAAAATGTTCTGAAAACTTCTTTTATTTAATTAGTTGATTTAACTGTAACTGAAAGCTTTTTTGTTATGTCAAATATTTCATCCAAATGTTTTTCCTCAAATGCTGAAGTAGCCAAGCTAACAATTGGCACTACTATTAAAGGTAAAACAATAGATGCTGCACTAAATATTGGCATCAAACTTCCTTCCATACCAGTATAAATAGCACCACCCACTATGGTGCCTAGGGCGGTGATAATACCTGCCCACACCCCCAGCTTGCTGGTTCTTCGCCAAAAAAGACCGTATAGATATGGTGCAAGCAAAGAACCGGATACTGCACCCCAAGACAGGGATGCTAAGGTCATTATAGGATTGGGTAGCACAGCCATCACGAATGAAAAAATGACAAAAACTAAACATAAAGAGCGCATTATTACGGTAAGTTTTTTACTGTCTATGTCTGGCCAGAATATACCCTGAATAAGGTCAATGGCGATAGCAGAACTTGACGCAAGTACTAAAGAGGCAAGGGTAGACATAGATGCAGAAAGAACTAGTACGAGGATGATACCTAGTACTAGATCCGGAAGAGTTTGAATCAATACCTGAGGTATAATCAGGTCAGGATTAGCCACACCATTAATAGTAGGCATGGACTCGGGAAAGAATAATCTACTAGTTATTCCTGTAAAATATGCTCCAAAAGTAATAAGTAGAGCAAAAGCAGTAGATACCCATTTAGCGCATTTTATGGATTTTTGATCCCTTATGGTATAAAACTTGTGCACCATTTGAGGCAAGCCCCAAGTCCCTAGGCTGGTTAATATCACTAGTGATAGGGTGGATATCAATCCCGGAGGACCTATAGGACCTATAAGCTTGGAGTCAATTTCCCCCAGACTTGTAATAACACTGGTTAATCCCCCTACAGTTGGATGAGAAAGGACGTGGAAGATCATAAAGATAACACCTATTATCATAATAAGACCCTGTATAAAATCCGCCACCGTAGATGCAACAAATCCTCCCAAAACCAGGTAAAAAGCTGTAAAAAAAGCGATAATAGCAAGTATGGTAATATTAGGAATACCAAAGACTTGCTCAAATAGGTAGCTTAATCCTTTGTATACAGATGCCGAATAAGGTATTAAAAATACAAAAATAATGAGAGCAGTAGCAATTTTTAGGTATCTACTCTGGTAACGTATGCCAATAAAATCCGGCATAGTTGATGCCTTCAAGCGATTAGTCATCTCCCTAGTCCTGGCCCCTAATATATGCCATGCAAGGAAGCTACCAATAAAAGTATTGCCCAATACCACCCACAGAGCCGAGAGTCCGAAGTTCCAACCAGTATTCCCTGCGTAGCCAATAAAAAGAACTGCAGAAAAATAAGCCGTACCATAGGAAAATGCAGACATCCACGGATTTATAGAGCGTCCCCCAAGGAAAAAGTCCGAGACGCCTTTTACTTTACCCATGCTCATTAAACCCACTGCGGTAACAACAATAACATATACAAGAATAAAAACAATATACATACCACCGTACCCCCATACTACCCATATTTTAATTAAAGTCTACCGTATTACCATACTGCAAACTTATCAACCCATCCTTCCTTAAGAAAGATTATAAGTCATTTTCATAAAAAATGAAAGACTTACATTCATATTTTTAAAATATGGAATACTAACTAATTAAAGAAATATGTAGGTCATCGGGAATAGAGAGGATTTTTAAAGTATAAAATCCACCTTTTTTGGGGAAAATAATTTTAGTTTTAAAAACATAAAGCAGCTCAAGGAGGGATTAGATATGGAAGAACGAGTGCCTCGTAAAAATGAACCCCTAGCAGGTGTAAAATATACTGTAGACAGCTGTTACTATAATAGACAAGGTCAATATTGCAATGCAACAAAAATTGAGATCCAACCCCCAGGGGCCGTTGACACCAAGGAAACGGACTGTGCTACATTCATCATGGGCTAGTATAGGATAATATTCAAAAGGCTAGAAAACATCTTTCTAGCCTTTTATAAATCCCATCTTAATCCTTGGTTAAAAAGTTTTCCTTTTTTAGACAATTCTACGTTTAAGTGGCAACCATTGATCCAAAGCTTTTTCCATATACTTGTCCCAAAAATTCCAGTCATGACCTAGTCCTGCTGCCTCTTCATAATGAAAGTCATAGCCTAAAGCTCTGAGAGCATCTCGATCTTTTCTAACGGAATCTCTTATAAAGTCATTCTCTCCTACAGCCAAAAATAGCTCTGGTACCTGGATATTTTCTTCTATATTCTTTTTAGCATAATATCCAAGATCAAACTCGCTTCCCCTGAAATTTTCTAAATCTCCGAAAGTACTATGTAGTCTTGGTAGATTAATGGTTTCCATTTCTTCAAAAAAATTATCCGTGTCAACACTACAACCAATACCACCGGACAATGCTACTACAGCTGAATAAAGCTCTGGCTTTTTCAATCCAAGTAATAGTGCCCCATTGCCACCCATTGCAAAACCTATGATAAAGTTATCTTCACGTGACGGTGAAGAGGCAAAAAGGGATTGTATTACAGCAGGCAATTCTTCGGTCATAAAGGTAAAATACTTATAACCGTAGGCAGTATCCACATAAAAGCTGTCCTTGACTTGTGCCGAAACTGTCATAACACAGTTTCTTTCAGCATATCTCTCTAGGTTGGTATACCTTAGGGGCATGGTATCGTCATCACTACCTCCGTGTAGGATATATACCGTCTGTAACTTGATGCCTTCTCTATACAGCGTTTTTCCCTCTTGTGAATCCATTTCCTTTTTAGATGGATCTTTAGTAAAAGTCAGTTTCCTGGAAGGATAGGTAATAGTCACATCCACACATAAACTTAATGCTTCCGAAAAGAAATTATACCGCATTACTGCCATGGCAATACCCCCTTATCTAAATATTAGTTTTGCAAATTCCTTCAGACATTTCCTCCAAACTGTCCATTCGTGATAACCGGGACAGGTGTACAAAGTATAACGAATTCCTCTTTCGTCAAACATTTTCAAATCTTTTTCAAGCCCCTTTACAATTCTTTCTTCCTGCTCCCCGTAACCGAAGAAGAATAGCTTCACTTTTTCATTGAAGGCTTCTGGATCCTCAAAATTCTTATAATAGTCAAAATCACAGTACCATCGTCTCTCTAGGGTTCCGCTGAATATTCCTATATAGGGGAAATATCCAAGGTGCCGCATTGTTGTCATGGTAGTTTGATAGCTGCCCATAGAGAGGCCGGCCATTGCCCTGTTCTCATTTCCTGGAGCAACCCTGAAATTCTTTTCTATAAATGGAATACAGTCTTTTATGAGCATGGAATCAAAGTCTCCTGCAAGAAACTCTTCTTCCTTATCATGATTCACACAGTAAAGAGAATTCATGACGATAATCATGGGACGACATTGATTTTCTGCGATTAGGTTATCCATGATGTAATTAACCTTTCCTTGCCATACCCAGCCAGTTTCATTTTCTCCACCCCCATGCTGCAGATACAGTACAGGATATTCCTTTTCTCTATCCTCATCATAGCCAGGAGGAGTGTATACCCAACAATCCCTGTGTCTTCCTGTAACAGAAGAGTAAAAATGCTCGATACGCAAAGTGCCATGGGGAACATCCTTCAAGATGTAGAAATCACTTTCTTCAGGAATATTGAAATAATTGATAACCTTGTGTGCTCCGTATCCGACAGGTGCCTGTGGGTTTATTACACAGGTTCCATCCACGAAGTACTCATGGTAGTGAAATCCGGCTGGTATACCGCTTACTGTAACCCACCAATAGCCATCCTCATCTTTTGTCATCTCATGCCTTTTACCTGTCATTGCCGATCCCTGGAATCCGCCTACAGAAACCTCTTTCGCATGAGGTGCATAAAAGCAAAAGGTAACGTCACCATTATCCTCAATCTTTACTCCCGGATTCTCCCAAAAATGCCTTGGTCCCTTGTTGTTTCCTTTCTCGTCTATATAAAGTTGCATTTTCAGACGTGCGGCATCAAAAAACAAACCATCCGTATGTAGGGCTTCATTATCGCTATACTTATATGCCATAATTTTAACTCCTTCCTCTTGTTTTGACAGTACAAGGGCTTCTCTTGCCCTCCATTCTCAGCTCTTTTGCATAATTATATCTAAGTTTTGCATGTCATAATTTTCTGCATCTCTTTGTACTTTATCGTAACTCATATAACAATACTTAAAGTCACTAGGCTAAAATCACCTCCTTTTACCCTTTATGGCCTAAAGAGTTATGGTCTAAAAAGCAATTTGATAAACTCACGACAAGCATTACGCCAAACATCCCATTCATGGTAGCCCGGGCATGAATAGAAAACATTTCTTATGCCCTTTTGCCTAAGCTCATCGAGCTCTCGGCTTAGCCCATCACACATGGGCTGTTCCTGCTCACCGGCAGCTACAAATAGTAGCTTAAACTGCTTATTGTACTCATCTGGATTATTGAAAAGCTCAGTTTGATCGTAATCGGTTGCCTTGTATGAGAATCCTCCGCTGAATATTCCCAGGTTAGCGAAGATGTGCAGATTCTTCATAACCGTAGCGTTTGACTGGACACCTCCCATGGAAAGACCGGCCATAGCTCGAAACTCCCGATGGGTTATTGTACGATATTTCTTATCAATAAAGGGTATACAATCCTGGACAATGACTTCATCTAGGCTCCCCCGTGCGGGATGGCTTGTTCCATCATCCTTGAAGGCGTAACCATTATTCATGACTATTATCATCTCTTCACATTTGCCTTCAGCAAGCAAATTGTCAATTATATAGTTGACTTTTCCCTGCCATACCCAGCCGACTTCACTCTCTCCACCCCCATGCTGAAGGTAAAGAACTGGGTATCTCTTTTCCAAATTTTCCTCATAGCCCGGAGGCGTATATATATAGCAATTTCGCCAGCGGCCAGTTACAGAACTCTTATATAAATCCATGCGTATGGTTCCGTGAGGCACATCCTTTAACAAGTAGAACTCAGGATCTTCTCCACCCGGCACTTCAAAGAAGTTTACAGTCTGAAAACCGCCATAACCATAAGGTGTTAATGGGTTTGTGGCCTTAACACCATCCACATAATATTCATGATAATGGAAGCCGGGGCCTATATCGTCCACAATAACAGACCAATATCCATCGGTATCAGGCTTTAGCTCATAGGAATTGGGCATTGAGCCTCCCCATCCCCTCACAACTACACTATTGCTTCCTTCAGGAGGCCGATAATTGAAGCGGACTTTTCCATCCCCAAGGAGTTCAGCCCCTTGTCTAAGGGGTTTATATGCCCCTGGCCCGGATCTGTCTCCCCGTATAAGATTTTTTCTTACGTCATCAAAGAATAAGGGGTATTGATATAAAGCCTGGTTTTTTATAATATCTTTTTTCATGCTGGATCCTCCTTTCGATCACTTAAAAAGAAGTTGAAGAAATTCTCTAACACTATATCGCCAGACATCCCATTCGTGATAGCCGGGTCGGGAGTAGAAAATACTTTCTATCCCTTTTTCTTCCTTCATTTTTTGAAGAAATTCCTTATTGGACTCATACATCATTTCCTGCTCTCCCGCCGATACGAAGAATACCTTGATAAGCTCATTGAATTTTTCTGGATCCTTATATGCCCATGACAGATCATATGATTCAAACATACCCAAGGGGCTAACACCACCACTAAAGATTCCTATGGAAGAGAAGGTCTCTTCCATGTGGGTTATTCCCGAATAATAAGCCTGTGCAGAACCCAATGACAATCCAGCAATGGCCCGGTGTTCCCGGTCTGATAGTGTCCGATATTTGCCATCTATAAAGGGTATGCAGTCCTTAACCAACTCACTGTCAAAATCACCGGGAAAGAACATGTACTTTTCCCCAGGCACAAAGGCATAGCCTGAATTCATGACTATTATCATCTCCTGCATTTTGCCTTCCGCCAAAAGATTGTCGGCTATATAATTAAGCTTTCCATGCCATACCCATCCAGTCTCATTTTCACCAACCCCGTGCTGTATGTATAGGACCGGATATTTTTTATCAATGTTTTGATCATATCCAGGGGGAGTATAAACCCAGGCCGCCTTGGTTCTTCCCGTGACTGACGACTCATAAAGCTCCATTCTAATATCTCCATGAGGTACATCCTGTAAGAGAAAGAAATCCGAGTCATCATCAGGCATTTCAAAAAAATTTATACTATAAAAACATCCGTAGCCGTATTGCCCCAATTGATTCGTGGTCTGTACTCCATCCACAATATATATATGGTAATGAAACCCCGGAGCTATATCTTGGGCTACTACCTTCCAGTATCCATCGCCTACTGGTTCCAAATCATATTCCTGGGACATTGAACCACCAATGCCCTTAACCTTTACTGATTTGGCCTCCGGGGCATAGTAATTAAATTCCACGTCGCCATTCTCAAGTAACCGTACACCGGGCTTTTCATCTACATAGTAAATTCTTTCAGTAATGTCTCCCCCTCCATCCTTTAATGCCACTTTTTTGTTAAGGGGATCAAAAAATAGCATATGTTGATAAAGAGCCTGGTTATTTATAATATCCTTCTTCATAATTCCCTCCTGTTTTATTTTCTTATTCCCAAGAATTCTAATCTGGTTTCAAAATCTCAGTGAAAAGCTAGAATCTCTTTATGGGTGGGGAAATTCCGTGTTGCCCTATGAAAAGGTCCAGTCTGCATCTCATATTGCCACTTTAAGCCTAAGTTATAGATACGCTCCTCTTACCTTGTATTTCTATATACAACCATAGGCAACTGCTCGTACTCTATGATGGTGATATTCCTCCATGTTGGGAATCATCTGATGCATATATACAACAGAAAATCTCTCGCTCGGGTCAATTGCCGTCCATGAGCCCGCTCCGCCAGTCCATCCAAATTCACCAATAGAGCCGTTGCAATTTCCAGCAGCTGGGTCCATCATGGTACGTACTCCCAATCCATAACCATACCCGGCCAGATATGAATTGTTATGGTTGAAGTCCTTGAGTTGAGTTTCATTTAAATGGTTTCGTCTCATAAGATCTATGGTCTTTCTACCAATTATTCGTATACCATCTAGTTCCCCGCCATTTGCAAGCATCTGGGTAAACCTCAAGTAGTCCTTAACAGTTGAATACAATCCTGCACCGCCACCTTCATACAGGGCATCAGGCTCATGATACTCATCAAAAAAGGCAGAGGCCTTAGTCAGTTTTCCATCCTCTGAACGCTGGTAAAATGAGACCATCCTCTCCCGCATATCCCCGTGGAAACGATAACCGGTATTTTCTAAGCCTAATGGTTCAAAGATTTCAGCTTGTAGAAATTCTCCCACAGTCATTCCCGATACTACCTCTATAAGACCGGCAACCAACTCATGCCCATAGCCGTATAGCCACTGTGTGCCTGGCTCAAATGCAATGGGTACCTTGGACATAGCCTTAATCTCGGTTCGGAGATCATAGTTGCCCAAAGTATTTCTAAGCTCCTCCCTTACCTTGGCCATTTCCTTTGCAGTATAGGAGTCCCCCATGTAATATGGCATACCAACGGACATAGTAAAGGCGTGCTTTACAAGCATTGGGTTTTTTACAGGTTTTATTCTAAGGTTGCCATTTGGGTCTACTTCCACCCTGTTCATATCTCTGTATTCAGGTAAATATTCATATAAAGGATCGTTTAGCAGGAATTTTCCTCGTTCAAAAAGGATTAGGGCTGCCGTACATACAATTACTTTTGTCATTGACCATAACCTATAGATATTATCCTCGGTGATTGGCTTACCGCTTTCAATATCGGCATGACCAAAATACCCCTCATAGAGTATTTTTCCATCTTTTGCGATTGCGCAAGCGCAGCCAGCTGGTCCATTTTTAGTAAAGCTCTCAAGAAGATTTGATAAATGATTAAAATTTGACATGATTGTACCCCTTCCTATTGTGTTATAAAAGGATAAGCTTTTACGTTTTAGCTTGCTCTCTATATAAGTATATTATATATGCTCCTTGTATGTCAACACTAAGCTTGTATATTCATTTCCTGTGTTGCCCAAGAGTTTTGGGTCGATGGCTTTATAGTAACCGTCCTGAATAATAATCTGTAGCAAGCTTTATTGGACACTCTCCATAATCCTATTACAATCCATTGACTCTATTACAAACTATTAGAAAATCATATCTAATTATAGAAGAATTCCTATCTAATTC
>JAAYTG010000057.1 GCA_012518075.1 Clostridiales bacterium
AATAGGGCTCCTTTTCTGTATGGAAATTGTTGCCGACAAGCTTATTGGATAAAAACCACTTATATACAGCATAATAAAATTATCATGTCAATATGCAAAAATGGTTATTCAATAAAGGAGGCAATATTTTGCTAGGAAATATACTAGCTGTAATAAATCTATTTTTTGCCCTAGTCATAGGTCTCTATTTCTTCAACTTACTCAAAGGTCAACAGGGGAATAAGTCAGCGGTAGAAAAAGATTCAAGGAAAGAGTTGGAGAGGCTACAAAGGCTTCGTGAGATTTCACTCAGTGAACCCCTATCTGAGAAAACCAGACCCAGAGCTTTTAAAGAGATAGTTGGTCAGGAGGAAGGTATTAAAGCCCTTAGGGCAGCTTTATGTGGACCAAATCCCCAGCATGTATTAATATATGGGCCACCAGGGGTAGGCAAAACTTGTGCTGCCCGGATTGTTCTTGAAGAAGCCAAGAAGAATCCTATATCACCATTTCAACAAAATGCTAAGTTTATTGAATTGGATGCAACCTCCATTCGTTTTGATGAGAGAAGTATAGCAGATCCCCTGATTGGGTCCGTTCACGATCCAATTTACCAGGGAGCAGGACCTTTAGGAGTGGCTGGTATCCCTCAGCCAAAACCAGGGGCAGTAACCAAGGCCCATGGTGGTGTCCTATTTTTAGATGAAATAGGGGAACTACATCCAATTCAGATGAACAAGCTTCTTAAGGTGCTGGAAGATCGCAAGGTTTTCCTGGAAAGTGCATACTATAATTCTGAGGATAGCAATATCCCTCGGCACATACATGAAATCTTCAAGAAAGGGCTACCGGCGGATTTCAGACTGGTAGGAGCTACTACTAGAAGCCCGGATGAGATACCTCCTGCCATTCGGTCCAGATGCTTGGAGATCTTCTTTAGGGGTCTTACTCAGGAAGAGAATATGATTATAGCGCGAAACGCTGCCAAAAAAGCTGGATTTGGAATAGAGGAGAAAGCTATAGAGATAATAGGCAAATATGCCAATAACGGTAGGGATACAGTCAATATGATCCAGTTAGCCGGGGGGCTAGCCTTAACGGAAAATCGAGAATACATACTAACCAGAGATATAGAGTGGGTTATAAGTAATGGGCATTATTCACCTCGTCCTGAAAAGAAGATATCCGATACTCCTCAAGTAGGATATGTGAGCGGTCTGGCTGTATATGGTGCCAATTTAGGGACCATAATCGAGGTAGAAGCCTCAGCCCTACCCAGCGCCAAAGGGGTTGGTACTATAACAGTCACCGGTATAATAGATGAAGAGGAGATAGGGACAGGTGGCAAAAGAAGTAGACGAAAGAGCACTGCCAAAGCTTCTGTAGACAATGTTATCACTATTGTAAGAAAGTATCTTGATCTAGATCCCAGGGATTATGACATCCATTTGAATTTCCCTGGCGGGATACCCATTGACGGTCCTTCAGCAGGAATAAGTATGGTGACAGCCATATATTCTGCAATAATGAATTTGCCCGTGGACAACAATGTAGCTATGACTGGTGAGATTTCTATTAGAGGTAATGTGAAAGCCGTTGGAGGAATAAATGCCAAGTTACAGGCGGCAGTGCAGGCCGGAGTAACCAAAGTCATAATACCTAAAGATAACTGGAATGAACAATATTCCGATTATCCCATAACCGTAGTAGCTGTTTCCAGGATAGAAGAAGTTATCGATCAAGTTATCTACCAGCAGGGTAAGACAAAAATGAAACCTGGTGTGCAAAATGCCAACTTACTTAGTGCTCACGGAGTGGACAACTATACAACCTAACTGCTTATTTAGAATTCTATCTAGAATGCCGTGCTACTAGCCGGCATTTTTTGCCTTGCATGGGTTTGGTATAGAGGATATAATGATTATGCCTCTTATAGGTAGGAAGTAATAATTTATTTACAGTTTACAACTAGAAGGAGCGATTGAGGATGTCATATGAAAATATAAAAACCAGAAAATTGCCCCTGCTTCCGCTTCGGGGATTAACGGTTTTTCCATATATGGTATTACATTTTGATGTAGGACGGCAGAAATCCGTTGCCGCTTTAGAGAATGCTATGGTTAATAACCAAGAGATATTCCTAGTAACACAAAAGGAGCCGGAGATAGAAGAGCCAGATAAGAATAACCTTTATCAGGTAGGCACGGTGTCTAGGATCAAGCAGCTACTTAAGCTGCCAGGGGACACTATTAGGGTTTTAGTCGAAGGCGTAAATCGTGGAAGAATTGTAAAGTTCCTTGATGAAAGCGATTTCTTTCAGGTAGAGATAGAAGAACAGCAAAATGAAGAAAGAGATACCGATATACAGGGAGAGGCATTGATGCGGACGGTGATGAATGCCTTTGAAGACTATATTAAGCTAAGCAATAAGATATCACCGGATACCCTGGTTTCGGTTAATACAGTAGAGGATATTGGACAATTTGCAGATGTTGTGGCTGCCAATATTTTAGTAAAGAATAAGGATAAACAGGAAGTCTTGGAAGCCTTCAATCCCATGGACAGGCTTGAGATATTATATGAGTTTTTGGAAAAAGAAATCCAAATATTAAAGATCGAAAAGAAGATAAATCTTAGGGTAAAAAAGCAAATCGATAAGGTGCAGAAGGAATACTATCTCAGGGAACAGATGAAGGCTATTCAAAAGGAATTAGGGGAAAGTGATAGTATATCTTCTCAGGTGGAGGAGTATAACCAAAAAATTGAAGAGGCTAATCTACCGGAAGAGGTGCGGGAAAAGGCCGAAAATGAATTGGATCGCTTTTCCAGAACCCCTCTTTCTTCGCCTGAAAGTTCACTAATCCGCACTTATCTGGATTGGATACTAGAGTTACCTTGGAATTACGAAACTAAGGATAACAATAATCTAAGAACTGCGGCCCGTATTTTGGAAGAGGATCATTATGGATTAGACAAGGTAAAGGAACGAGTGATGGAATACTTGGCAGTCCTTCAGCTCACCCAAAATATGAAAGGGCCTATACTTTGCTTTGTAGGGCCACCGGGTGTGGGGAAAACATCCATTGCCAAATCCATAGCTAGGGCACTGGGGAGAAAATTCGTACGCATGTCCTTAGGCGGAGTTCGGGATGAGGCTGAGATAAGAGGACATAGGCGGACCTATGTTGGATCTATACCTGGAACCATAATTTCCTCTATCAGGCAAGCCGGCTCAAAAAATCCAGTTTTTCTACTGGATGAGATAGATAAAATGAGCAGTGATTTTAGGGGTGATCCTGCTTCGGCAATGTTAGAAGTTTTGGATCCAGAGCAAAACTTCTCTTTTAGAGATCACTACCTAGAGTTGCCCTTTGATTTATCCAAGGTAATGTTTTTGACTACTGCCAACACCTTGGACACAATACCTCGTCCACTGCTTGACAGGATGGAAGTTATACGCATAGCGGGTTACACTGAGGAGGAAAAAACCCAAATTGCTGTCAAATACCTTATACCTAAGCAGCTTGAGGAACATGGTTTAGAGAGAGGAAATATAGTTATACCTAAGAAAACCATTGGAGATATTATTAACTACTATACAAGGGAAGCGGGAGTAAGAAATCTAGAAAGACAGATAGCTAGTATCTGTAGAAAGGGAGCCAGAACCCTCCTTGAGACTGGGAAAAAGAGGCTGAGGGTAACCCAAAAAGGCCTGCCGAATTACCTAGGCGTGCCCAGGTTTAGCTATAATGTAGCCAATCAGAAGGATGAAATAGGATTGGTGACAGGATTGGCCTGGACGGCGGTGGGTGGAGATACTCTTAATATTGAAGTTACGCCCATGACGGGAACTGGGAAGTTAGTATTGACTGGACAGTTAGGAAATGTAATGAAGGAATCGGCCAGGGCCGGGCTTAGTTATATCAGGTCAAAAGCTGAAGAATTTGGAATTAATCCAGACTTCTATAAAAAAACGGATATCCATATCCATATACCAGAAGGGGCTATTCCCAAGGATGGACCATCTGCTGGAATAACAATAGCTACTGCCATTGTTTCAGCCTTAACTAGGATACCTGTTAGACAATGTGTAGCTATGACAGGGGAGATTACCCTAAGGGGAAGGGTACTTCCCATTGGAGGGCTTAAAGAAAAAATTCTGGCAGCCCACCGTGCCGGCATTAGCAAGGTCATTATCCCCATGGAGAATACAAAGGATTTGGAAGAGATTCCTGCCGATATAAAAGAAGAGATTGAGATAGTAACTGTGGAACATATGGAAGAAGTTTTAGAACACGCACTATCTGGGGGGAAAGAAGATGGAGATAATAAAGGCTGAATTTATTACCAGTGCAGTAGAGCCTGATCAATATCCTGTAGATCACTTACCTTATCTTGCGTTAGTAGGAAAATCCAATGTGGGTAAGTCATCTATGATCAATAACATTTGTAACCGATCTAAATTGGCCAAAACCAGCGGCCAGCCGGGCAAGACCCGGCTGGTGAATTTCTATAAAATCAACGACGCCTTCTATCTTGTTGATCTGCCTGGTTATGGCTTTGCCAGGGTGTCCCGAAAGGAAAAAGAGAAATGGGCATATATGATAGAGACCTTTTTAAGCTCCTCACCTAACTTACTGGGAATTATTCAGTTAGTAGACATAAGGCATAATCCTACAGAGGATGATATAACTATGATGGATTGGATAAAACACTTTGATATGCCTCTAATTATTTTAGCTACAAAATCTGATAAGCTGGGGAAAACTAGAGTTAAGCCCCAGGCCAGTAGAATTCGAAAGAAGCTAGGGATTTCTGAAGAAATACCCCTTATTCCCTATTCATCCCAAACAGGACTGGGCAGGGAGGCGGTTTTGAAATCTCTAGGCTCTTTGCTCACAAATTCTCTGGATTTTCAGGGTTGATGAGAATAGTAGTATTACCTAAGGATATCCTATGGGTATCCTTATTTTCTGCTTCCTCCTCAGAAATCCCCTCCCTATCTTCCTCAAGGTCTTGAGCCTCTTTTTCTGTCTCATCTTCTTCATAATTTTGATTTATTTCATGCGAGCCCTCTTGGCCTTCATTTAAGCTTTGAACCTCTTCTATAGTTGCATGTTCATCTAGGTTTTGAACATCCGATATATTTTGCACCTCTTCTTCAGGTGGACTTTGCTTTTCATTCAACTGATCTAGTTTTTCTTCTTGCTGCTCTGCTTCTACATATTGCTCAATACCATATATTTTGGATTTAGTTTGTCGAGATCGCAGTTGAAGCTGCTTAACTTGAAAACTGAGCTGCTTAATCTGGGCATTTATATTAAAAAGTGATCTCTCGTTTAATTGCATTTGATCCTGAAGGCTAAATATTATAGAATTCAAGTGGTCAATTTGGGAGAATAAATTGTTAATGGCCTCCCTCATCCTCTTGTTTTCTCTTTTCATGGATCTAATAGATTCCTTTGTATCCACCCAATTCACATACTCCTTCTCTTCTATTTCATCTTCAGCTGATAATTGTATCGGACTTACCTTAGATATAGGTTTTTGTAAGCCGGCAGAATCTAAATCAATACCTGCCAGGCTTATATGAGGAAACTCCTGGCCCCACATCTTTATGGGTTTTGGTCTGCCTTTATTCCAAGAAGTGATATTTAGCAGTACAGCGTCATAATCTAGACTCTCCCGCAATAATTCAGGAGCGGACCAGCTTAGACCTAAATCTTTTGAAGACATTTTATATAGGGCTTTATCCTCCTTCCAAAAACAATGGAGATCATGATCTTCTACTATTAGGGGTGTTTTTATCTTATGAGAACTCTCATGGATTATTGATTCCTTCCAATACTTATCATCACCCCTTGACAGCTTTGATAAATATCTTATCTGATACTGGGATTCCATCGGCCTAGACCAAAGTATGTGAAGGTTTCCAGTAGAATCTACATGTAGTTCATAGTTGTGGCGGGCCGATGAGGAGTGTATAGCTGTTGGCTCAATCCAAGAAAAAGCTAAAGAATCGTATCTACAGTGATAAAGGTGAAATCTTTGTCTCCATCTTTGTGTGAATAAAATATGTAGTCTGTCTTTATCGTCAAGAAAAAAGCTTTGGAAGCTGGTCATCTGGTCGGACATGAATTTCCATAGCCTACCTCCATGCCATTTGCCTTCATAGAGATAATAATGTATTAGTGTTTCTCCACTTCTGCTAAGGGAATGATTTATATAGTAGAGAATATGTACCCCTGAAGATGAAGCTAGTATAAAAAAATAGGGAATATCTTGAAACCTGGAGTAGATTCGTTCTATAACCTGATTATTCCATTTGCCATCTATCATCTCGAAGTATAACAATTGACGTGTGGTAGTATAGGCCACAATGCGTATGACCCCTAAACTGTCTATAGTAGCAGAAAAATCCTTTATAGGTTGAGAGTTAATAGATTCAAGAGTAGACCAGTCACCTTGTCGATTATTGGTATACATAATCTTCTTATTATCAGATAGATAGAAATACCATTTAATGCCCTTGTCTTCTTGTAGAATATAATTAATATCATGATAAATCAGATCATCCATTGAGCTACCTCCTTGCAAAGGATTTGTGGTTTATATCTATGATATTCACAAAAAACACCTCTCTTACATACTATGCAATATAAGGAGCATACATGCTCTAAGATATGAAACCACTTACTAGAGGGGGTTATAAGATGTCTTTTTATTCTCAGAAAAATCAAGGAAATGAGCTTTGTCCTTCCCTAATTGGTTTCGATGGGTTAAAGAGGATTAAAGAACGAGTATGTGTTCAGGTCAACAAGGTATATGACGCCTGCTTGCAGCAGGAGACTTTAGAAGATGTCAGGGTAAACCTAACTCATGTTAGGGGAAGTGGCTTTGAGCCACCTCTAACCTTAATAAGCTGCAGAAGTACTTCTGTGACAGGTAAATTGGTAGGAACCATGATTGAAAGGTTGGAGGATAGACCCAACTTTGCAAGGGTTAGAACTAAGGTTGAGATTCCCATCGAAGTTGTATTCGAGGATAAGAAAGGAAGAGAGGGGTCTGGCAGGGCAGTTATTATTATGCCTAAGGACGTCATAATGTTCGTGCCCGACGAGTCTGTTATTCCTTTCCAATTAGAGAGCGTTGTAAATGCCGTATGTGTTTCAGGTATGTTTGTACCTGGCGACGCTTTCAGATTCGAGCTTGATGTATGTATTACCATCATACTCAAGATTATTGCAAAGGTAGAACTGTTGATACCGGCATTTGGTTTCTGTGATATTCCTCCCTGCGAAGAGTTTGCAGCCAATGTATGTGATGAATTCTTCAGGTTACCCCTATTTCCACCGCAATTAGAGGATATGCCCTTGGATCCTAAGCCCTGTCCTAGACCAAGGCTTATGGGGCAAGAAGATGAAGTAGAAGACTAAGGATTTATCAAAAGACCCTATAAGCTCCAAAGAGCTTATAGGGTCTTTCTATTTAATGTGGAAGGTAATACTATAGTAACAAAGGACAAGCCTAGATAAAGAAAAACTATTTCTTGTGATTAATGTTTAATGACCTAGTATAGAATATATTAAGTGCAAAAATACTCGCAAAAGAGAGCAATTGATGATAAAATATAGTTGAAATGACAATGTAGTTATAATAATGATAACTACAATTTTCTTGTAATGATATAATAGTGGATACAAGAAGGTGGTGAATTATTTATAGATATAAGCAGTAGGGCTAAACACCATAATAATTGTGATAATAGAGAGATATATGGAAAAAATTGCTTACAAGCCCAAAGGACTCTATACTGTATCAAGACATTACCATGGGTATAGAAAGTCCTATAAGTTAAGAAGGGCTAAAATATGTTATAGAAAGGATGTATGTGGAGGTTATGGTTAATGAGAGTTTAGTAAGACAATCTATTGAGTCAGGGAAAACTGCTTTGGGAATTGAGTTAGGATCCACCCGTATTAAATCAGTTCTTATAGGTGAAGACCATCGCCCTATTGCTTCCGGCAGTCATGAATGGGAAAATCGACTGGAAAATGGAGTATGGACATATTCATTGGAAGATGTTTGGACGGGTCTGCAAAGCAGTTATCGTAATCTTGCTGAGGAAGTACATAAAAAGTATGACCTTACTCTTACTAAGATAGGTTCCATTGGTATATCTGGCATGATGCATGGATATATGGTATTTGACAAAGAAGGGAATCAGTTGGTGCCTTTCCGTACCTGGCGTAATACCATTACTGAAGAAGCCGCTAGTATATTAACGGAGAAATTTCAATTCAACATACCACAGCGCTGGAATATTGCCCATCTATATCAGGCTATATTGAATGAGGAAGAACATATCAAGGAGATTGATTTTCTAACGACTCTAGCTGGATATGTACATTGGAAGCTGACAGGAGAAAAGGTACTTGGTGTGGGTGAAGCATCTGGTGTATTTCCCATAGATAGCACTGATAATAGTTATAACAAGAGAATGATGGAAGAGTTTAATAAAATGGTAGCTGACCTTTCTCTGGGTTGGGAACTAATAGATATTTTACCTGGAATTCTAAATGCAGGAGATGCGGGTGGTAGGTTGACTGAAGAAGGGGCTAAACTACTAGATCCCACTGGAAACCTGGAAGCTGGAATTCCCCTGTGTCCACCGGAAGGAGATGCTGGAACCGGAATGGTGGCTACAAATAGTGTAGCTGAGCACACTGGTAACGTTTCGGCAGGAACTTCCATATTTGCAATGATAGTACTGGAGAAAGAACTGAGCCAAGTATATATGGAGATTGATATGGTTACCACACCTACGGGTAAACCAGTAGCTATGGTACACTGCAATAACTGTACTTCGGATCTGGATGCATGGATACGTGTATTCGGGGAGCTCCTAGAGGCTATGGGCACCAAAGTGAATAAGCCTGCTCTATATGATACTGTATATTTCAAGGCACTGGAGGGAGATAGAGACTGCGGCGGACTGCTTTCCTACAACTATTATTCAGGGGAGCCTATTACAGGATTTGAAGAAGGCCGTCCATTGTTCGTACGTACACCTGACAGTGAATTTAGCCTAGCTAATTTCGCACGAAGCTTGCTCTTTTCCACCATGGGAACCCTTAAGATTGGTATGGATATATTGACAGAAAAAGAAAATGTCAAGGTAGAAAAGTTACTAGGACATGGAGGACTATTTAAAACTAAAGGTGTAGGCCAACAACTCATGGCAGGCGCACTAAACGTTCCTGTTGCTGTAATGGAATCGGCAGGTGAGGGCGGTGCTTGGGGAATTGCTCTCTTAGCTGCTTATATGCAAAGGAAAGAGAAGGATGAGACACTAGAGAGTTATCTCTCAAACAAGGTATTTGCCCAAGATGAGGGACATTGTGTAGAACCCAAAGAGGAAGATAGAAAGGGCTTTGCTGAGTATATGGAAAGGTATGTAGATGGCCTTGCCATACAAAGATCCGCTGTTGAGAACCTAAAAATTATAGGCTAATGTTCTAGAAGAGTCTGAATATAAGCTGTTAAAAACCTAGTAATTCATTTTTTAGACCCTTATACATTCTAATGTATAAGGGTCTAAAGTTTTGTCCATTCTATCCTATTGGGGAAAAATATAGTATAAAAATGAAAAGTATAAAAGGATATTGTATACTGTATTGCCAGATAAATGCCTGCTCGAGAAGAAAACTCTCTGCACTAGGTAATAAAATGCAATGAATATATATTTGGGGACCTGACTACGGATACAAAAACAGCTTGCAAGTTCCTATTTAAGGTTATTGCAAGCTACTGACTTCTGGTGCCGAAGGTGGGAATCGAACCCACATGGTATTGCTACCACTGGATTTTGAATCCAGCGCGTCTGCCAATTCCACCACTTCGGCAAATCTCTATATTTATTCGTAACATAAATTATAATAGCATAATTTTTTGAGAAAAGCAACTGTTTTTTGTTGATGTCTCTACTCCGCTAATTGCAAGTTAAAACGGGTCAGTAGACTAGAGTCTTGAAATGATTAACATTTTATAAAAAAGCTTGTGAGAGGAAGTTCACTTCTTGTCTTAGTTTATCCTATAGGCATAATGTGCTGTGTTAATAGTTTTGTTAAGATTAACTTCTTGCTTATGCTTGCAATTCCATGCTATAATCTTGACGTGTCAGTAAAAACACATTATGTTAACAAGAAGGTGATAATTTGGATCTTATTACACATGGTGCTGTAGGTTTGGCCCTAGGCAGCTTAGCCGGAGGGCCTGATATTATAAATAATCCTTTAGCTATAGGCAGCTTTATTGGATCAATAATACCAGATGGCGATATAATCTATCAGTTAAAGGGAGACTATGCCTATCTAAAAAATCATAGAGGACCATCCCATTCTATAATCATGGGAATCATAGTATCCTTGGTTTTAGCTGGGCTTTTAAGAGCCTTTTTTAATGATTTTTCCTTTTTGAGTATTTTTGCGTGGACCTTTGGGAGCTATATGCTGCACATAGGATTGGATATATTCAACTCCTATGGGGCAAAGATTTTGTGGCCTTTTAGTCAGAAGAAGATAGGGTCAGGTTTGTTACTCATCTTTGATCCTGTTCTGTTGATATCTGCTGGTATTATTTATTTTGCCCAAAGCCAACATTGGGCGCGAATAGCAGGGAGTATAGGAGTTTTTATTTTGTATCTGGTTTTTAGATGGGTATTAAAGAAAAGGGTATACATGTGTCTTTTGAAATATTTTAATCTTGGGGGCAATCAAAGAATTGTAGTTATGCCTTCTATGCTTAGATTGTTTAAATGGGACTTTATTTTATACCAGGAAAAGAGAATTATTACGGGCCGTGTAAGTATCTTGACCAAAGATGTGGAAGTAAGAGATTATCTGGAGCGTAGCCATTCCAAGCTAGAAAATGTAGTAATGGATACTAAAATCGGTAGATTCTTCAAAGAGTTTTCACCTCATTATCATGTGGAGTGGACTAAAGATGGCGATAATCACAAGGCCGTTATTACGGATTTAAGATATTATGTAAAGGGTAAGTACCTTCACCGTGCAACAGCTCTATTTGATGCAAAACTAAAACCAGTTCATGCAGCATTTCAACCCTATAGCAAGGAGAAAGAGATAAAAATTCCTGTCTAGATTTAGATAGGAGTTTTTTTTTGCAACTTATTATGTGGCTCAACGTCAATATAGGTAGATAGAAAAAAGGAGGCTAAATGGGTGGGCTGCAAAGGAATTAGATATCACTTATCCTTATTAATCGATAACCAGGCAAAAGGTGAGAATATTGATAAGATTAACACTCATTTAGATGGATGCCCTGATTGTAGGGAGTACTATAAATCTATTGTGGATATTAGGTACTATTGTAACAGTCTTAGTAGTGAGAAGCTACCCTCAGGCTTCCATGATAGATTGTGGAAACGAATAAATGTAGAGGAGGAGATCAAAGTGTTAAAGAGGAAACCTGTAATATCCATAGCCATAGGTTTGCTTGCAGTATTTTTAGTCATAATAATAGGGGTCCAAAAGATGGACCTTTCAGGACTAGGTCAGGAGAATTCTGGTAGTGTAAACTTTGATATTGCAGATAGCCAAGGAGATATAGCTCCAGTAGCTCCATCTGTAGGAATGGATGGCATAGGAATGCAGGAATCGGTGGATAGATCCCATATGGATAAGGGGGAAGCTGCCCCTCAAGAAATGGATCAAGAAGGGAGGGGAGAGCCAAGTGTTCTTTCTACCCATGATTTTGAAGGACGATTTGGTGTTGGAGAGAAGATAATTAAAAGTGCCTATCTGGGAATCGAAACCTTGGAGTTTGATGTGCTGACCAATAACATTACAGGAAAAGTAAACATGATGGGTGGTTATATAGAATCCTCAAATATTCAAGGCATTCCAAAAGGAGCCATGAGTGGATCATCTAGGCGGGCACATTTTGTAATTAGGATTCCCAGTAAAAAGTTTGAGCATTTTATTAATGAAGTAGGGGAATTAGGCAATTTGATTACAAAGGAGATAGGTGGCGAGAATGTTACAAGCCAATACTTTGATACCCAAGCTAGGATAAAATCCCTTACCATTCAAGAAGAGAGGCTTCTAAGCATATTGGAAAAGGCTGAGCTACTACAAGATATTATAGAACTGGAAAGTGAGCTTTCCAGGGTACGGTACGAGATTGAAAACTATACGGGAACCTTGAAGAGGCTAGACCAATTGGTAGATTATTCATCAATTAGTTTAGACATATATGAGGTAAAGGAATTAAAGTCTACGGATCCTGATCCAGATACGCTAGGTGATAGGCTCGTTCAAGCCTTCAAACAATCCCTCAAAAACTTAAGCGAGTTTTTTGAAAATCTGATAATATTCCTAGTGGCGGTTTTACCCTATTTGATTTTGCTTATCCCCTTTGCATGGATTGCGTGGATGGTGCTTGCAAGGATTATTGGTAATAGATCTAAGAATAGAAAGGGAGGGCAAGATGAGTAAGGAAAAGTTGCTTTATGGAATAATCGGGATTCTGTTGACCATATCTCTTATAGCCATATACGGGACTATCAGCGCTAGAAGAGTTGCCAGCATTGATTTGAGTAGGCAAGGATCTAGTGACAATAGAAAAGAAGATATCCTAGTGGTTACAGGACTTGGAAAAGTTAGTGTAAAACCTGATGTTGCATATCTTAATGTAGGAGTCAGAACTACAGATAAGAACGCCAAGAAGGCTCAGGATGATAACAAGGATATAATGGAGAATGTAATGACAAAATTGAAATCCCTTAAAATTGATGAGGAAGATATTCAGACAACAGTTTATAATATATGGCCAAGATATAGCTATAATAACGGTGAAACCCTAGAAGGATACGAAGTTGAGAATATGATAAAAATTACTGTACGTGATATTGATTCTGTAGGAGATGTCTTAGATGAAGTATCCAAAGAAGGAGCCAATAGGTCTATTGGTATAGAGTTTGGTATTTTAGACTCCGATATCGTCTATAAGCAGGCACTAGAGCAAGCTATGGATGATGCCAAAAATAAAGCCGAAGTTATGAGTAAGAATGCCAGTATGACTATTCAAAAGCCTTTGGCTATATATGAAGGTAATGAGGCAAGCCAGGTATATATAGGGGATATGATGTATGATACTAGATCTATGATGGTTCTAGATGATGCGGATAGTATAGCGGAGGTACCCATTTCATCAGGAGAACTGGAGATACAGGCCAATGTTACCATAGTTTATGAGACAAGACAGCAGTAAATGCAAGATCTATCTTTTCAAACTTGCATAAGGGTTTAGAGATTATTGGGAGCTAAATTGAGAGGTAAAGAAAAGGCGATGATACTTGGTATCATCGCCTTGAGCTATTAATGTTTGTAATTTTATATTATGGTCTTATAAGGACTATTATTTACCTATGAACATCTGGACATATACGTATCCATAACGAGAGCTTTCCTCAACCCCAATTCCTATATGAGTGAAATTGGAATTTAGTATGTTCTTTCTATGCCCCTCAGAGTTCATTAGGCCCACATGAGCCCTCTCCACACTGCTAGATCCAGCTAGATTTTCACCAGCCGCCCTGTAGTTAATTCCAAATTTCTTCATCATATCGAAAGGGCTACCGTAGGTAGGAGAGTTATGGTTGAAATAGTTATTATTGGTCATATCCTTGGCTTTCACTTGAGCTACATTGGCTAGACTAGCATCCCATGCAAGAGCTTTTAAGCCGGCCTTAATTCTCTCTTGGTTTACCGTCTCAAGCATCTGGAACTGTTGGCTACCTATATCCTGGGGAACTGGTCTAGTCTCTGGCTTTGGCTCAGGCTGCGGTGCAGGAGCTGGTCTTTCAGGCTCAGGCTGTGGAGCAGGAACAGCGTCCTCGGGATCTGTTTTATCTGCTGGTTGTTCAGCCTTTTCTTCTTTTGTATTTATCAAATTAGCATACCAATTATTTAGCCTGGTAAGCATTTCAGATAAATCTTGGCGAGAAATAGAAATTATTCTGGAACTAGTTCCAGAATTAATGGTATTTGCTAAATTGTTAAAGTCAAAGTTACAGTCAGTCTTGGCATATGCCATAGCAGGTGCTGATAGAATTCCTACAAAAAGGGATAGGGTTATTATTGTAATTAATAATGACTTTTTCATGATTATACCTCCTAAATTAATATTTGAAACAGTTTTGTATCTCATTTGTAATACATCTTAACATATCCGTAACATAATTGCACTAATCAAATATTGGTAAAACATTGTGATTGAAGCTAGACTTATGATATGATAAAGTCGTATTGCTAGTTATCTAGAGGTATGCTTTTAATTGAGATTATACCTTTACTTATATTGAATTGCTTCCTAAGTAACAGCGATTAAATTATGAAAAATAGTATAGTTTGAGAGGGATTGTAATAGTGGATAAGAAAAAGATAATGATCATCGATGGAAACAGCTTAATGTACAGAGCTTTTTATGGAATTCGAATGCTAAGCACCAGCAAAGGTGTCCCTACCAATGCAATATATGGATTTACCAACATGCTGTTTAATCTTTTAGATCAGTATCATCCTCATTATATAGGGGTGGCTTTCGATTTGAAGGGTCCTACTTTTAGACATGAGATATACGAAGAATATAAGGCAAATCGTCAGAAAACTCCAGAGGAGCTATTGCCTCAGTTTGAATTGTTGAAGAAACTATTAAGGGAAATGAATATTGCTATCTATGAAAAAGAAGGATATGAGGCAGATGATATATTGGGCACCTTTTCCCGGATAGCAGAGGAGCAAGGTTTGGATGCATATTTGGTTACTGGTGATAGGGATGCTATGCAATTGGTATCTGATACTACTACCCTACTCCTTAATCGCAGAGGTACGACAGATATGCAGGTTTTTGACCCGCAGGAGGTGAAGAAAGTATATGGACTTACTCCTGAGCAAATAATTGATTTGAAGGGCCTAATGGGAGATAGTTCTGACAACATACCGGGAGTACCCGGTGTTGGAGAAAAAACTGCCATGAAGTTGCTTAGTAAATATAATACCTTAGAGAAGGTTTTGGATAATATAGATGAGATTTCGGGCAAAAGGCTAAAGGAGAACCTAACTCAGTATAAGGAGCAGGCTATTTTGAGCAAGGAATTAGCTACCATTATCCAAAATGTTCCTATTGACTTTGCCCTAGAGGATTGCTGCTACCATATCCCCAACTCCCCTGAACTAAAGGCATTGTTAGAGGAGTTGGAGTTTAATAGCATTATAACCAAATTGAATTTCCATGATGATAAGAGCAAGCCTTCTGTCCTTGAAAGTGATAGACAGATTATAGAAATTAAATCCCTGGATGAGCTGACCAGCTGCATTGATGATGCTCTTAGCCAAGATAGGGTGGCTTTTTACCTTGAGGAAGAAGGCGTTTCCTTTTCATGGGGCAAAAAGCGAGTATTCCATATCAGCCTATTTAGAAATATGCTGGATGAGGGTTTAGATTACTATGAGGTAATGCAAAAGTTGGAGCCTCTCTTTTCACATAAAGGCATTGAAAAGGTAGTACATGACGGTAAAAAGCTTTTACTAGAGGCTTGGGAGCAGGGTATAGAAATAAACAATCTATACTTTGATACCTTTATCGCAGCTTATCTTTTGGATTCTACCCATACCCGTTATGATGTAAAATACTTACTCTACCAATATCTTGGGATAGATGTTGATAGGATAGATGCTAGCCATATACTAATATTGGCCGAAGAATTACAGAACAAGCTAAAGGATTTGAGTATGTACAACCTCTATCGTGACATCGAACATCCTCTTATTCGAGTATTAGCTGATATGGAGCGAACGGGATTTAATGTAGATATAAATATCCTAAAGGAATTGGATGTTGAATTTACAAGCATTTTAGAAGACCTTGTAAAGAAGATATACCATCTAGCTGGAGAAGAGTTTAATATAAATTCGCCTAAACAATTAGGAGTAATATTGTTTGAAAAACTGGGTTTGCCTGTATTGAAAAAGACCAAAACAGGTTATTCCACCAATGCTCAGGTATTAGAGCAGCTTAAGGATAAACACGAGATTATTGAGCAGATTATTGAATATCGCCAGGTTATGAAACTAAAATCCACCTATGTGGATGGATTGTTAAGTGTAATCAACCCTGAAGATGGCAGAATTCATTCCAGCTTCAATCAAACTATTACGGCTACGGGCAGAATTAGCAGTACAGACCCCAACCTTCAAAATATCCCAGTTCGTATGGAGATGGGAAGAAGAATAAGAAGGGTATTTGTAGCTAGTGACCAAGATCATGTGCTGATGAATGCTGATTATTCGCAGATAGAATTGCGAGTTTTAGCTCATATATCGGGAGATCCCACATTTATAGATGCTTTCAAAAACAACCAGGACATTCATTTGAGGACTGCCTCAGAGGTACTAGGGATACCAATAGATAAAGTCACTCCACAGCAGCGAAATGATGCCAAGGCAGTTAATTTTGGAATTGTCTACGGCATAAGTGATTTTGGCTTGGCAAGGAATTTGGGTATAACTAGGGCTAAGGCCAATGCATATATTGAAAGCTATTTCAAAAGGTATCCGGGGATTAGGAAATATATGGATAGAATTGTAGAGGAAGGTAAAAAACAAGGCTATGTATCTACCTTGATGGGTAGAAGACGTAATTTGCCTGAGCTATCCTCGCGAAATTTTAATACTAGGTCTTTTGGAGAAAGGGTTGCCATGAACACACCTATTCAAGGAACTGCGGCTGATATCATTAAGAAGGCTATGAATGAGGTCTACTATGAATTGCAGGCTAGAGGTCTTAAGTCTAAGCTAATTCTTCAGGTACATGACGAATTGATTATAGATGTATATAGGCCAGAATTGGATGAGGTGAAGGAAATACTAAAGCAAAAGATGGAAAATGCCATGGAGCTATGTGTCCCCCTCCTTGTGGATATTGGGGTAGGCTCTAGTTGGTATAATGCAAAATAAAAAACAGGTTAGCTTGGATACGGAGGCTATGATGAGGATTATTGGACTTACAGGCGGGATTGCAGCCGGAAAATCCCAGGTTTCTTCTATGCTAATGGAGCTAGGGGCAGTGATAATTGATGCTGATATAGTAGCCAGAGAGATTGTGAAAAAAGGGCTTCCGGCCTGGAAAGAGATAAGGGATGAATTTGGCGAGGAATACCTTTTACCTGACGGTGAGATTAACCGAAAGAAGCTTGGAGAACTGGTATTTTCTCATGCTGACGCTCTGGCTAAATTAAATGATATAACTCATCCTGCTATTAAGGCCAGTATAGAGAATAGCATTGATCATTTAATAGCTGAAGACTATCAGGGAATCGTAGTGGTGGATGCAGCCCTCTTGCTAGAAAAAGGATGGGAAACCATGGTGGATGAAGTATGGGTAGTAGATGCACCAGTGGAGAAGACAATAGAAAGACTTATGGTTCGCAACAATCTATCCAGAGAACAGGCTTTAAGTAGGATTAACAGTCAGATGAGCCGGCAACAAAGAATTGATAAAGCAGATAAGATTATATATAATAATTGGGATATAAGCAGTTTACGGGAGCAGGTTGAAGAAAACTGGTACCGGGTTTTAAAGGAATTTCATAGTTGATGAGGAGATAATAGGGAATATGATGCGTAGGGTTTTTCTCTGGTTAATACTAATATTCTTTATAGGAGTTATATGCTTGAACTGGTTTATTCAATCGTCATATGTACAAAAAAGAATCTATCCTCTTAAATATAAGAATGAAGTAATCAAGTTTTCTAAGGAGTATAAGCTGGATCCCCATCTTGTTATGGGTATTATTTGGGTAGAAAGCAAATTCAAACCTGATGCTACCTCCAATAGAGATGCTAGGGGATTAATGCAAATCATTCCTAGGACAGGAGAGTGGATAGCAGATCAGGTGGGACTAAGCCCTTATGATGATGGGATGCTCTATGACCCGGAGATTAATATAAGGTTTGGATGTTGGTATTTTGCCTACCTACTGAAGGTTTTTAATGAAGATATAGAGCTTGCTTTGGCTTCATATAATGGAGGTATGGGCAACGTAATGAAGTGGCTAAATGATAATAGATATAGCGAGGATGGCAAGCACTTGAAAAATATACCCTTTAAGGAGACAAGTGATTATTTAAAAAGGGTAATGGAGGCACAAGAAAAATATAAGGAACTATATGAATTCTGATGGGAAGGAAATACCCACTATGATACGGAAATATATATATAACTTAATTATTATCTTGGTTTTGTTAGCTATGACAGGATGTAGCGTATCAAATATACTTCCAGATGGACAAGATGACAATCTTTATCCAAGGGCTGATAATGAGGAGGATCTATCTTCTCAGCCTAGCCTGCCGAGCAAAGGAGGAGTGCTAAAGATAGCCATGTCCTTACCGGACAGTATCCATCCCCTTTTTACTAAATCTAAGGATTTTATAAATTTCTCCAGCCTTATCTACGAGGGGCTATTTGCATTTGATGAAGATCTCAATTTGTTACCTGCCTTAGCTAAATCCTGGGAAGTGCTGGATGAAGGCAAGATATGGCAAATAGAGCTTAATCAGGGAGTAAGATGGCATAATGGCGACGAGCTTACTGCTAAAGATGTCAAATACACATTTGATCTTCTATTTGCTGAAAACGCACAGTTGGAAGAAGAGAAGATTGGATCCTATTATGCTGAAAGATTATTTAACAATAGAGATATTGCTCGCGTAGAGTTTGTTGTAAACAATCCCTATGCTATTACTATAGTATTAAACAAGCCGGCAGGGAGGACACTGTTGGAGGCTCTAACCTTTCCTATTTTACCCGCTAGAGATGAGGAAGAGGATGATGGTTTGGATGATATAAACTCCTTGATTGGTACTGGTCCCTATAAAATAGAGTCAGGTAACATAGAAATAGGCAATCAAATAAAGCTGGTGAGAAATGAAGCCTGGTGGGGTTCTCCACAGCCTTATATTGATACCATTGTTGCAAAGATATATAAGGATAGCGAAGAATCCTTGGAGGCTTTCAGAAAAGGGCAAGTAGATTTAGTGGATACCCATGTTATATATGCTGAATTCTATGGAGCCAGTCGACCAAGTCAGCTCCATAGCTACCTAACCCAGAATTTTGTATATATTGGATTTAACCACAATAAGACTGGAGTATTGAGTGATAAGCAAGTGAGAAAAGCCATTGCTTACGGAATAGACAGAAAGGATATAATCTCTAGAGTTTATGCCAATAATGCTCAGGCCGTGGATGTTCCAATACCTCCCGATGTCTGGTATTATGATTCAGATTTAAGGGTATATGATTATCAGCCGCTTAAAGCCAAGGAGCTTTTGGAAGAGACTGGATGGAGTGACATCAATCCAGATGATACTATAGGAGTTGACCATACAGAAGAAGATAATGAAGATACAGAAGCAAATAATGAAGGAAATAATAATGAAGATAAAGAAATAGATAATAATGGCGATATAGGCGATATTAATGTAGGTAATGAGGATTTAGAAGAAAGCAGGGGGCTTAGCTTTACCATCAATGTAAACATGGATAATGTAATGCATAAAGAGGCCTTGAATCTAATAGTGGGACAACTGGCAGAAGTGGGGATAGATGTAAAGCCTAGATTATTATCTTGGGACGACTATAAAATAGCCCTTGAAGAAGGTGATTTTGAAGCTTTTTTTGGCGAATATTACCCGGATCTTTCTACGGATTTGCGGCTAATGTTTCACTCATCATATATTGACAGTGATTCTTATAATTATATAGGGTACAGTAACCCAGAATTGGATGGGTTATTGGATAAGATAACTGAAATAGAAAATGTTCAGGAATTCAAAGAAAACTATAATAAGGTGCAAACACATATAGTAGAGGAGCTGCCAATAATTAGCCTTTACTATAGAACCTCATCCCTTCTTGTCGATGATAGAATTCATGGTATTAAGACTCCTAGGGAATTGATGATTTTTCGGAATATAAATGAATGGTTTATAGGTCCATAAAATTATTTTGCTCTTGACAGAGGCCGTACGAGATATTATAATATGATTTGTTACTCTTCGTAGAGGAGTAATAAATCAATATTTGCGGATGTGGCGGAATTGGCAGACGCGTACGGTTGAGGGCCGTATGATAATTATATCATGTGGGTTCGACTCCCACCATCCGCACCAATAAAAACACAGATTGGAAACAATTTGTGTTTTTTTATTAGATAGTTAGCTTTGTTTAATCTGTAGAAATATGTGAATAATATAGAGGCATATGTTACGAGATTTATTGATTGTGTAAAAGAAGCTTAATAATTTTGTAAAAACTAATGCAATTTATTTAGTTCTATGGTAAAATATAGATGATTTATGGAAAGTGTGGAGGTAATTATGTGTAAAAAGTATTTTTTCTACCTATTTATATTAGTCATTGTTTTTATGCTGCCTTTTGGCTATATATTGGCTGAATCCGATGGGGAAACCCAGGATACTCATAAAACTTACATAAATCCATCAGAAATTCTAAAGATAAAGAGCCAGGGGCAGGAAGTGGTAAATCTTCAGATGAGGCTGAGAGACTTGGGCTATTTCAACTACAAGGTAACAGGCTACTATGCCGAAGCGACAAGAGGTGCCGTAGCTTTATTCCAGGAAGAAAATGGACTAACTGTGGACGGAACGGTAGGCCCGGAGACCAAAAGCGTATTGTACAGTAGTCAGGCCAAGCGCCACACTGCCATGCCTAGCAGAGCTAGCGAGTTTTTACCGGCCTCTAGAGGAGGGGTATCATCCTTAGGCGTAATGGTAGACTGGTTTAGCAAAGGGCAATACCTATTCCCACGGGGGGATGTAGCTAAGGTAACAGATCTATATACAGGTAAATCTTTTATGATGAAAAGAACTGGAGGAACCAATCATGCCGACTCTGAGCCTGTATCTACTTCTGATGCAGAAGCCATTAAATCCATATGGGGTGGATGGAGTTGGGACAGGAGACCTGTCATAGTAGAAGCTGGCGGGGTAAGGATAGCGGCTTCTATGCACGGAATGCCCCATGCCTATGATAGAGTGCCCAATAATGGTATGGATGGTCATGTGTGTATTCATTTTTATAAGAGTAGAACCCATATAAGAAATAAAGAAGATGCAGATCATCAAGCAATGGTACGAAGAGCTGCAGGTAAATAAGATACGCATATACATAGATATAACAGATCGCCCTTGACGGGGCGATTTTTGTTGGGAAAAATCATCTTTACTGACTAGAAAAAATACCATAGGAAAGAATAAGGAAAGTATCTTGTCAAGGAAAGGTGATAGCATCCAGAAAAGGTATAGAGCATTTAAAGTTGGAATAATCGGCCTTATAGCTGGTTTATGTAATGGATTATTTGGATCAGGAGGTGGAATCATTGTAGTACCAGCAATGATACATCTACTGGGGGTAGAGGAACATGAGGCTCATGCTACTGCTATTGCGGTTATTTTGCCCCTATCATTAGTCAGCATTGTGGTATATTTCGGCAATAATTATTTTGATTGGGATATTGTATGGAGAGTATGCGCTAGTGGAATTATTGGTGCCAGTATAGGGGCCTGGCTACTTCCCCGGATTTCAGTTAAAATACTGGGCAAAATATTTGCTATCTTCATGATAGCAGCAGGGTTAAGGATGATTTTTAGATGATATTATTTTTAATCGGATTGGCCTCAGGGATTGTCAGCGGAATGGGAATGGGTGGAGGAACGGTACTAATTCCAGCTTTAATCTTTTTTGCAGGTATCCCTCAGCATCTGGCTCAAAGCGTGAATCTTAGTGTATTCTTTCCCATCTCCATAAGCGCCTTATGGATACATACGAAAAACAAGCAGGTTAGGTATAAGTTAGCTGTTAAGATTATAGTAGCTGGTATGGCGGGAGCATTTGTTGGTTCAAGAATTGCAGTGTCTATGCCAACTCACACACTGAGTAAATTGTTTGGATCCTTTATTTTAGCTATGGGGATATACGAGCTATTTAGAAAACCCAAAAGTCAAGGCCGGGAATCCGGCGAGAAGGTTAAATAAAAAGGTTAAAATTCAATTACATTTTACTACAAAATATGTTATAATGGAGTAGTGATAAAATCCGATGGGGACTTTTTTAAGTTTTCAATCGGCTTTTTTCATATATGGGCAATGTTATTATTTTAACGATGAACTTCTAAAACCAACTTATGAAACCGACTTAATAATAAAATTAGCTTCCCATTTTATATCAGATAGTTATATATGATATAGGTAAAGGAATAGGTAAAGGAATAGGTAAAGGAA
>JAAYTG010000058.1 GCA_012518075.1 Clostridiales bacterium
GTATGTCTTGGAATTGACTTTGCTTTTTTTATACACTGTTCAGTTTTCAAAGATCAATCTTTCTTGCCTCTCACTCTTTTGTGAGGCGACTCTTACTATGTTAGCAAACTTAAATCGGTTTGTCAACTACTTTTTTTAATCTTTTTCTTCTTTTTCTTTAGTAGGTGACTTGTTAAGATTGTTGTCTTGTTTTTCGGACAACGAATAACATACTAGCATATCAATAATAGTATGTCAACACCTTTCTTTATTATTCTTTTATATTATTATTTTTCTTGTCATTTATTATATACAGTCTATCTAGCATGACGGAATATGCTATGAGTAGCTTAATAGAATAATTATTCTAGGCAGGTTCAAGATAATCTATAAGTCTTCTTAATTCTTTATAGGTGCATTCTATATTAAGCTAAACAGATAGTTATAAATAGACTAAAACTTTATTTAATTATAGCTTTAGTGCCAATCAAGTCTAAGGAAAGCCTCTTTATATAGAAGATAACTAGAGGATTACTATTTCAATAATCTTAAGGCAGGAATACCTGCCTAATAAAGATCATTGTGTGCACAAGGTAGCCTGTAGAATATTTAATAAACATTAATTTCAAAAGCCCTCTAGTTTGAACATACCCCTGTCCAGTATATAGTTTAAATAATAAAACTCTTTAAGATAAGGAGGCCATATTAGTTTAGCTCAAAGGGCTTCTCTTATTCTTTTCTTATTCTTTTCTTAACTCTAGTTTCTTTTAGCTTTAGTCTCTTTCCCTGGATATCATAAACAATACTTCTTCTGCATCTATTGATTCCTTTTCATTAAAAGGCTTAATTTGACCCTTGATCCATGACATACCCACTTCTATTTTGATATTCTTTTCCTCCACTAAATCCAAAAAGTCATAGACAGTAAAAAGATGGATATTGGGGGTATCATACCAGTAGTAGGGTAAAGTATCAGTGCGGGGCATCCTTTGTCTTTTTACGAAAGAATCCACCACACCTCTATAGCCAAAGTTAGGAAAGCTTATAATTCCAGCCTTACCCACTCTTAGCATCTCATCTAAGAGATTTAAAGGGCTATCGACAGCCTGTAGGGTTTTTTCTAATATTACATAGTCAAAGAAATTATCAGGTAGCTGGGGCAATCCATGATCAAGGTCTGCATGGTAGACTGGAACCCCATTTGCTATACAGCCTTCCACTCTGCCCATCTTCCTTTCAACCCCCATACCCCACACATTTTTTTGATTTATGAGCTTCTTCAATAGATCTCCGTTTCCACAGCCCAGATCCAATACTGAAACATTGTTTGGGATAAGGTCAAATATAACCTTGTGATCCCATCTACATTCCTGGTCAATCTTATACACCATAGACATCTCCTTCCTTTAAAAATTTGGATATAATGGGGGTTAGTTGATCTACCTCAAGTAGAAAGGCATCATGTCCATAGGTTGAGGGAATATCTACATAGGAAACATGTTTCTTGTTCCTGTATAGGGCAAAAGCTAATTCCTTCATCTGCTCTGGTGTATACAACCAATCCGAGGAAAAGGAAACAAGCAAGAATTTTGCCTTTGCATTGCTGCATGCCTTATCCAGATCACCTTTCCCCCTATCAGCTGCATCATAATAGTCCATAGCTCTAGTTATATATAAATAACTATTGGCATCAAACCTTGCTACAAAGGATTGACCTTGATATTGTAAATAGCTCTCCACTTCAAAATCTACTCCTAAGTGAAAGCCGGGTCTGCTCCCATTCTCACGATAACGTCTACCAAATTTATTTCTCATAGATGTTTCAGATAAATAAGTTATATGTCCCAGCATTCTGGCTATAGCCAGGCCTTGAGCTGGAAACTCTCCATCATAGTAGTTTCCATTATTAAAATTATTATCGTTTAAGATAGAGTTTCGGGCTACTACATTGAAGGCTAAGCCTTGGGCACTAAGCCTAGCTGATGAGGCTAGAATAACAGCCCTCTCTACCCTGTCAGGATAGGCAAGACTCCATTCAAGGGCCTGCTGTCCGCCCAGTGAACCCCCCACTACCGCATATAAACGCTCTATCCCAAGATGGGTGATTAGCCTTTCCTGTAACCGAACCCAATCGCCCACGGTAACAATAGGGAAATCAAGACCGTAAGGCTTCCCAGTAAGAGGATTGATGGAGGCAGGGCCTGTGGTACCATAACAGCCTCCTAGTACGTTAGAACATATGATGCAGTATTTGGTGGTGTCAAAGGCTTTCCCCGGACCTATCATGGTATCCCACCAGCCAGGACGGTCGGTTCTCCAGTTCCGGCCCATCTCCTCTGCTTTTTTATCCCATCCTGCGGCATGGGCATCCCCCGATAAAGCATGAAGAAGGAGTATGACATTATCCTTTTTGGGGTTCATTTCTCCATATATTTCATACTCCACATCTATAGGTGCCAATTTCTCTCCACAATCCAAGAGAAGGGGATTGTCTTTATCAGCTAGACGTACTGTATAGGGCCTAGTCCATCCTACAGATCTTGGTGAATCTGGAGATTCATATTTTTTCTTTTTTCTTGAAGTTCTTCCTGTATCGATCTTCTTCACTTTTTCCGTCTCTCCTTATATGCCATAATAATTCCTTCATCTATTACAATTACACTAGCTAAAGAGTCGAAGCTAGATAAGCATAATAAGCTATTGGTAGTTTATTCCCTAAACTACCAATAGCTATCATTTTATTAGGTCTTTTTATGAGGGTCGATAGTGTAAAAGATTATATTATTCTTGACTTTTTGTCAAAGCCTGATCAAGATCAGCCAATATATCCTCTATATCCTCTATTCCTATTGAAAATCTGACAAAATCATCGGTAATACCTGATTCTACCTGCTGTTGCGGACTTAACTGCTGATGGGTAGTGGATGCGGGATGGATTATCAAACTCTTGGCATCTCCAAGATTGGCTAAGTGGGAAATAAGTTTTAATGACTCTATAAACTTAATGCCTGCAGCTTTACCGCCCTTTATCCCAAACCCAATTATTGCTCCCTGTCCTTTTGGAAGATATTTTTTTGCATTCTTATAGTCAGCATGGCTTTCAAGACCAGGGTAATTTACCCAAGATACTGCTGGATGCTCTTCCAACCATTTAGCAGCCTCTATAGCATTTTCGCAGTGCTTTTTCATTCTCAGAGACAAGGTTTCTAAACCTTGGATAAATAAAAATGAATTAAAAGGTGAAGGGGTTGGGCCCAAATCCCTCATAAGTTGTACCCTTGCCTTAGTAATATAAGCAGCTCCTGTATCCTTAAAGACCTCCCAATAGTTTAGGCCATGGTATGCAGGATCAGGCTGATTTAATTCAGGAAACTTAGGATTACTCCAATCAAATTTACCGGAATCAATGATAGCCCCGCCTATAGATGTACCATGCCCTCCTATAAATTTAGTTAAGGAATGTATGACTATATCAGCACCATGTTCTATTGGGCGAAATAGATAAGGACTAGTAACGGTATTATCAACTATGAAAGGAATACCATACTTATGTGCTAAATCTGCTATGGCTTCAAAATCATCTACATTATTTCTAGGATTGCCTATAGACTCTGTATATATAAACCTGGTATTCTCATCGATTAGCTTTTCACATTCTTCCAAATCCGATAGATCTGTTAAACGGGCCTCAATACCCAGTTTACCAAGAGTATGCTCAAATAAAGTATGGGTTCCTCCATATATATATCTAGATGATATAAAGTTCTGTCCGGCCCCTGTTATGTTGAGTATTGCTAGAGCTATAGCAGCTTGACCTGATGATGTAACTAATGCTCCCACCCCACCCTCTAGCTGGGCTAGTCTTTCTTCCAGCACACCAGTGGTAGGATTACCTATACGGGAATAAATATTCCCACCTTCTTTAAGGGCAAAAAGATTTACAGCGTGTTCTACTGAATTAAAGACATAGGAGGATGTTTGATAAATAGGAACTGCCCTTGATCCTGTATCCGAGTCAGGAGTATGTCCTCCATGAATACTAATAGTATCAAAACCCTTTTTATTGTTCTTTGCCAACTCCATCATTCCTTTCAGTCTATTATTTATCAATACCCAAAAACCCCTCTTCCTATCATAAGAAGAGGGGTATAATTCATCATCCTCTTCTTATCTTTCTGATTTATATCAGCTGGAATTGGCACCTTTTCAGATATTCTCTGAAGGTTGCCGAAGGTTCATCGGGCCAGTCCCTCCCCTTCTCTAGATAAGAAGTTACGTTTCTGGTTTTTAATTGTTAGTATTATACATGATTTATACTTGCCTGTCAACAGTTTTTTCTTATTATCGAAAATTATTTTTTTATATTGATTTAATGTCCATATTTACCGTTCTTTACTGCTCTTTAAATAAAAAAGATGGGGATTTATTCCACCATCTTTTTTATTCTTATTCAA
>JAAYTG010000059.1 GCA_012518075.1 Clostridiales bacterium
ACAGTTTTTTCTTATTATCGAAAATTATTTTTTTATATTGATTTAATGTCCATATTTACCGTTCTTTACTGCTCTTTAAATAAAAAAGATGGGGATTTATTCCACCATCTTTTTTATTCTTATTCAACTGGCTCGCTTTCTAGGCCTAAGAATCCCCCGCCACCGCTAAAAAGTAGAAGTAGGATTATAATAATAAGTATTGAAGAATCGTCTCCTTTTCCAAAGCAACCCTTCCCAAAATCCCCGAATCCATCGTCACCCAGTAATAATAGAATAACTAAAATCCATATGATCATAGAGTCATCGAATTTTCCTCTACCATGTCCGCTTGTGCCGAATCCGTATCCCATATCAACACCTCTCTCCAATTTTTTGGTAATTATTTAGTAAGTACGTAGGATACTTACATCTTATTCCCTAACTATATAAAATGTGAGTACATAATCAAAAACGCTGCCCCTTTTTATAGGAACAGCATTTTATTTTTCTATTCGGCTTCAGCTTCTGCACCAAAGAATCTCGCCCCATTGTCATTGAAAAATAGTACTACTAATAGAAGGAAGAAAAATAATAATTCATCACCCTCATCAAAGAGGCCGCAATTACAGAAGATAATTACCAGCAATAGAAAGAAAAATAAGATTGATTCATCTTTCTTGTTTCCACATTGAAAGCCATGCCCAAAACCCATATTTTCACTCCTTCCTCAGAGAGATGTATCTAAATACACTATATAGTATGCTAATTAGTTTTTTAGTGTGATAAAAGATGGTAAAGCTTTTTTCACTCTTTTCAATACTAGCCCATATTATAATTACATAGAAAATTTGTAGGCTAATGTTCTTTTAGGCTTATTCCATTTGGCCTGATTAAAATAATATGTTGGGGGTTTTTCTATGGGTCATAGTATAGAAGATCGTAAAATAAGTGATCTGGTTCAAAAATATAAGAATGCAAAATTCCTCCATAATGGTAGGTCTTTAGAGGAAGGAATTGATTGTCTGGGCTTCATTATCCTATTCTATAGGGATTTAGGTGTTGAACTTCCTAACGATGACGGCAAGCCCATAGAGGACGATTGGTTTAAAAGAGATCCAAACCGCTATATTAGAGCCATCAAAAGTTTAGGCTTTAGGGAAGTTAAATTTCGTGATCTTCGCCCTCTTGATATGGTCTATTTCGCCATCAGTAGAAATATAATTACCCACACAGGTATAATGATAAACAATAGAGAATTCGCCCACATGTCCCCAAAGAAGAACTTTATAATAAGTAAATTGGAGCGGGGCTGGTTATCAAGAGCCCGAGGGGCTATCAGGGTTATAGAATAAATTTCTATATCAGCCGTAGAGGCAGTTATCCACAAACGCCAAGGTTTTTTAGGCGATAAATAGATGTTTTTTTGATCTGTTATCCACAATACTAACAATATAACCTATAGCATTGTGCGTTGTCTTGCAAAGTAGTGATAGTGTAGATTCTGGTACCCCTGGCAAAAGCTTAAAAGACCAGTCATGCCCAACAATTATATTTGAACATGACTGGTCACTATTTTGTACTCCTTGAGGGTTGCCGCCCAAAAACTTACTTGTTATTGCAAATCCCTAAATATCCCTCTCAAATTGGAAAACTTTATTTTCTAGGACAATTTGTCTATACCTATTTTGATTCTCTTCAATGATTCCTCTTTGCCCAGCAGTGCCAAAAGATCAGTTCCCCCGCCTGGGGACGAAGGCTTGCCAGATAAGGCTGTACGTATGGGCCATAGCATCTGACCGTTCTTTATGCCCATTTCCTTTATGGCATCAAATACTAGCTTGTGAACAGTTTCCCCATTCCAGTCTTCTAGATCTTCTAGAACTTCATAAGCTTTTTTTAGATTGCCCAGGGAGCCTTCATAACTAGTCTTCATTCTTTTGTGGAGGAATAAATCCGGATCATATTCGGGTAAATCATCTATAAAATCAACATGATCCCTTATATCCTCCAAAACCTCTACCCTGGTATGAAGTAGCTTGCTGAGTAGATTGAGATCTACATTTTTGTTGGAAGAAATGTATTTATGATAATAGGGCAGAGCCAGAGCATGAAACTCATCCAAACTCTTCTTCCTTATATACTCCCCATTCATCCATCTAAGCTTGTTAACATCAAATACGGCTGGTGATTTACTCAGGCCTTTTATATCAAAATTCTCTACCAGCTCATCCAAGGTAAAGAACTCCTCCTCGGTTCCAGGACTCCAACCCAGTAAAGCTATATAGTTTATAATAGCCTCAGCTAGGTATCCCTTCTCATAAAAATCTTCAAAGGAGGCATCCCCTTCCCTTTTACTGAGCTTTCTTCCCCCCTCCTTCATTATAAGGGGCAGATGAATATAGGTAGGAATATCCCAGCCAAAGGCATCATAGAGCAGGTTATATTTCGGTGCCGAAGACAGGTATTCGCTTCCTCTGATAACATGGGTTATCTTCATCAAGTTATCGTCTACCACATTAGCAAAATTATAGGTAGGCAGTCCATCGCTTTTTAGCAATACGCCTTCATCCAGCTCTGAGTTTTCTACTGTTATGGAGCCATATACCGCATCTACAAAGGTGGTCTTTCCTGTCTCTGGGATTCTCTGCCTAATGACGTAAGTCTCCCCATTCTCTAACTTTTCCTCAACTTCATTTTTACTTAATTTTCTACAATGTCCATCGTATTTAAATGTATCTTTGTTTTCCTCGGCCTTTTTTCTCAGTAGATCCAATCTTTCCTTATCACAAAAACAATAATATGCTCCTCCCAACTCCACCAGCTTTTTAGCATATTCCTTATATATGTCTCTGCGCTGGCTCTGGATATAAGGACCATATGGACCACCTACATCAGGGCCTTCATCGTGCTTTAATCCTACCGTATCAAGGGTATTGTAGATAACATCTACTGAACCCTCTACATATCTTTTTTGATCTGTATCCTCTATTCTTAGAATAAATTTACCATCTGCATGTTTTGCAATTAAATAAGTATATAGGGCAGTTCTAAGGTTTCCAATGTGCATATAGCCCGTAGGGCTGGGTGCAAATCGAGTTCTTACTTCCTTCAATCTTATAACCTCCTAGCTTTATTGGTATACAAATAAGTGAGCCTCCCATCCTAATAACAGAACGAAAGGCTCTTTCCTATTTCTATTATTTATTAGGCTTATAGGAGCTCTTTAGAGGCACAATCTGGTTAAAGACCAAATCATCCGGTCTAGAGTCCTTTATATCG
This sequence comes from Clostridiales bacterium, assembly GCA_012518075.1. Lineage (GTDB taxonomy): Bacteria > Bacillota > Clostridia > Caldicoprobacterales > UBA3941 > JAAYTG01. Next base: position 3,259 of record JAAYTG010000059.1, read on the forward strand.
GTAAAGAAATAACCCTGTCTAAAAAATTGAAAACGTTTGCCTGCTTCGGTACCCTCTAGAGAAGGCTCTACATAACCTTTGAGCACCTTCACAGATTCCGAGTTATACTCCATTTCTCCCTCTTCATCTTCTAAAAAGAGATAATCGTAGAGTCTGATGGTAGCAGGTATTGCATGTTGAGCTGACACCCAGTGGAGTGTTCCTCTTACTTTTCTATTTGCTGAGCCTGAACCACTTTTTGTATCAGGATCATAGCTACAATGAAGCTCCAAAACTTTCCCAGTTTCAGGATCCTTGATTACATCATCACATCGAATTATATAGGCATTCTTAAGCCTTACTTCTTTACCGGGCGTTAGACGGAAAAACTTCCTAGGTGCATTTTCCATAAAGTCTTCCTGTTCGATATATAAAACCCTAGAGAATGGTACCTTTCTAGTCCCTGCTGATGGATCGCTCTGATTGTTTTCCACTTCCATATATTCTACCCTATCCTTAGGGTAATTGGTTATAACTAGTTTTAGAGGGTTTAGTACTCCCATAGCCCTTGGAGCAGTCATATTTAACTCCTCCCTTAGGCAATGCTCTAAAAGGGCTACATCGACTACACTATTATTCTTGGCTACTCCTACTCTCTCCGCAAAATCCCTTATGGATGCAGGGGTATAACCTCTCCTTCGAAGGCCGGAAAGGGTAGGCATTCGTGGATCGTCCCATCCCTCTACTTTACCTTCCTCCACCAGCACTCTGAGCTTTCGCTTACTCATAACGGTATTGGTAAGTTCTAGCCTGGCAAACTCAATCTGTACCGGAGGATTAGGGAAAAGATCCAGTTCATTTAGCACCCATTCATAAAGAGGCCTATGATCCTCAAATTCTAAAGTACATATGGAATGGGTTATATTCTCCAAAGCATCAGAGATAGGATGAGCATAATCGTACATAGGGTATATACACCATTTATCTCCCGTCCTATGATGAGGAATATGAGCAATCCTATAGATTACTGGGTCCCGCATATTCATATTTGGGGAAGCCATATCAATCTTTGCCCTTAGTACCCTTGAACCATCTTCAAATTCTCCTGCCTTCATCCTCTCAAAGAGATCTAAATTCTCCTCCACTGAGCGATCCCTGTAGGGGCTATTCTTACCCGGTTCTGTAAGAGTACCCCTATACTCCCTTATCTCTTCAGCAGACAGGTCATCTACATATGCCTTCCCTTTTTTTATAAGAATAAGGGCATATTCATACATTTCATCAAAATAGTCAGCTGCATAGTAGAGACGATCTTCCCAATCAAAGCCCAACCAGCTGACATCTTCCTTGATTGATTCGATATATTCCATTTCTTCCTTGGCAGGATTTGTGTCATCGAATCGCAAATTACAAAGTCCATTGTATTTAGCTGCCGTCCCAAAATTCAAGCATATGGATTTAGCGTGTCCTATATGGAGATACCCGTTAGGTTCAGGAGGGAATCTGGTATGTACTCTATCATATACTCCTTCCTCCAAGTGTCTATCGATAATGTCATGGATGAAGTTGCTACCAATGTTGACCTCTACACTGCCTTTTTTGTTGTTTTTATCCATACATTCCATTCTCCTTATCTTTTATCATTAATTGCTATCTATTTTTATCCATCCTTAAACCGTTTACTATTCATTTGCTCCTTTATTCTATCATTATTGAAATAATTCATCAACTCTATCCACAAACATATTTTATTCTTTATTTTTGAAGGAGAAATCTGAATAAACTGGCTCTACACTGTTTTTTTTCTTGCCAATATGGTATCATAATTACATTACTTTCATTGAATAATTTTAGGTTAAGGAGTATAAATATGCTGGATATAAAGCAAATGATTGCAAGTATTTTAGAAAAAGAGATTCCTACTCTAGATGATGAAACTATTTATAATATGTTAGAGTATCCCCCAGAAGACAATATGGGGGATGTGGCCCTGCCCTGTTTTAAATTGAGTAGGATCCTTAGAAAGTCCCCAGTTCAGATTGCTGAAGAATTGGTTAACAAGATACCCTCCGATCCCAGGATTGAAAAGGTAGAATCTTTATCGGGGTATATAAACTTCTTTTTAAATAGGCAAGAATTTATTAAAGAAGTTGTTTCCACTGCTCTTAGGGACAAAAATAAATACGGGTCTAGGGATATAGGTAAGGGTAAAAATATCGTTATCGACTACTCAGCACCCAATATAGCCAAGCCTTTCCATATAGGACATCTTCGATCAACCGCCATAGGGAATTCCCTTTACAAGATATTTGAGTTCTTAGGCTATAATTCCATTGGTGTAAATCACCTAGGCGATTGGGGAACTCAATTTGGCAAGCTTATAGTGGCTTATAAACGATGGGGTTCCAAGGAATCCATAGAGAATGGCGGAATCAAAGAGCTTATGGATATATACGTTGAGTTCCACGATGAAGCAGAAAAGGATCCTAGCTTGGAAGACGAAGCCAGACAATGGTTTGTTAAAATGGAAAAAGGAGATAAGGAAGCCCTAGAGCTTTGGCAATGGTTTAAGGAGATCAGCCTCAAAGAATTCAATAGGGTATATGAGTTATTGGATGTAAGGTTTGATTCCCATGCCGGTGAGAGTTTTTATGAGGACAAGATGCCTCCTGTTATAGAGGAGCTAAAGGAGAAAAATTTACTTACTGAAAGTCAAGGTGCTATGATAGTAGATTTGGAGGAATACCAAATGCCTCCCTGCCTTATTATTAAAAATGACGGCAGCACCTTGTATGCTACTAGAGATATAACTGCAGCCATATATCGCAAGGATACCTACGATTTTGAAAAGTGCCTATACGTTACTGGAGCTGCCCAGAGTCTTCATTTTAATCAGTGGTTTAAGGTTATTGAGCTGATGGGATATGACTGGCATGACAAGCTTGTACACGTTCCCTTTGGTATAGTTAGCCTGGGTGGTGAGAAACTGGCTACACGTAAGGGAAAGGTTGTACTGCTGGAGGATATCCTTTCCGAAGCAATAAAGAAAACCCTAAGGATTATTGAGGAAAAGAACCCCAACCTTGAAAACAAGGAAGAGGTGGCCCGGCAGATAGGCGTGGGAGCTATAGTCTTTAGTGATCTTAGTAGCAATAGAATCAAAGATGTATCCTTTTCCTGGGATGAAATACTAAACTTTGATGGAGAAACAGGCCCCTATGTTCAGTATACCCATGCTAGAACCTCCAGTCTACTGAAAAGGGCAGAAGAAAATGTAGATATTGGTTTCGATGCTAGCCTACTATCTAGCAAAGAGGAGTTTCAACTTGTCAAAACCCTATATCTCTTCCCGGATAAGCTAGTAGCAGCTATGGATGAACTTGAGCCATCCATTATAACTCGTTATTTAGTCGATCTGGCCCAGGACTTTAACCGATTCTATCACGAGCACCCTATACTAGTAGAAGACAAGGATCTGCGACAGGCTAGACTAGCCCTTGTTTTGGCTGTAAAATATGCCTTAGCCAATGGATTAAAGCTTATAGGCCTGAATGCTCCTGAAAGAGTCTAAATTATAATAGATAATCTAGCCTATAATAGATATATAATATAAGTACTTGTGAGTTGGAGGTTTCTAATCTTGAAGAGAATAGTTTTAACCGGAGGTGGAACTGCCGGCCATGTCACCCCAAATATTGCCCTAATCCCCGAACTTCTTCGGGAAGGATGGGATATTCATTATATTGGAACCGAAAAAGGCATCGAGCATAGCCTTATTGCCAAGGAGAAGGATGTGAGCTATCATATAATAAATTCAGGAAAGCTCCGAAGGTATATGGATATAAAGAATTTTACTGATCCTTTTAGGGTTATCCAGGGTGTCGGCCAGTCCATCAACCTAATTCGTAAATTAAAGCCAAATATCATATTTTCAAAAGGAGGCTTTGTTTCTGTACCGGTGGTAATAGGAGGATGGACTAACAGGGTTCCTGTTATAATTCATGAATCCGATATTACCCCTGGCCTAGCCAATAAAATATCCTATCCCTTTGCCAGTAAGGTTTGTGCAACTTTCCCAGAAACTGCCCAACATTTTAAAGGGGATAAGGGAATCCACACCGGAACCCCCCTTCGCAAGGATCTTTTGGCAGGAAACCCTAATAAGGGGAAGAAAATATGTGGCTTTACCAATGATAAACCAGTACTTATGGTCATGGGTGGCAGCCTAGGAGCAGTGGCAATAAACAAATTTATACGCAGTATCCTAGACAAACTGACCAGCCGCTTCAATGTGGTCCATCTATGCGGGAAAAACAATTTGGATAGATCACTCAAAAATACTCCAGGATATAAGCAGTTCGAGTATGTAAGTGAAGAACTGCCCCATATAATGGCCCTTGCATCCCTCATTGTCTCCAGGGCTGGGGCTAATTCTATCTACGAGTTCTTGGCCCTAAAGAAACCTAATCTACTAATTCCACTGCCTTTAAGCGCTAGCAGGGGAGATCAAATCCTAAATGCTCAGTCCTTTCAGAGGCAAGGTTTTAGCAAGGTTCTTGACCAGGATAGCCTAACGGAAGACAAGCTTTTAATAGCCATACTGGATGTGTACGCGAACCGGCAAAAGTATATAGACAAAATGTCTCATACTGACCATACAAGAGGTGTTGAAAGAATCCTGACTATAATAAATGAACTGTCAAAGTGACATATAAAATAATATATATAAAAGCATGCACCGGAAGGATACATGCTTTTATTATATCTTTATTTACATTCCCATTGCTCTTTTAACCATGGCTTGATGATCTGAATCCTGTCTATTGCTAGAATGACCTCTGCTTCCATAAAAATGTATACAAAAGTGTCCAGAGAATCCATTGTTGCTAATGCTAGAACCCCCATGGGGCATTCCATTCATAGAGGCTGCCATCTTTTTACCGTTTACCTCAACTATAATAGCCTTTCTATTCCAGCTCCAAGAGCCGCCGTAAATTTGTCTCATGATATCGGTGTCGTTCTTGGTTAGAGGCTCACAATCGGCATGTTTAGTTCCTCCCCGCCTCTTTACATAAAAAGTCCGTCCCGTATCTACATGAGTTACTTTAGCTGTGGAACCCCTAGTAAATATGTTTTCAGCCCCTCCAAACCATGGAGTCATCTCTACACCATTTCTTACTATAGGCGTATAGTCCTTGGATGAAGAAGATGATGACGATGAGTTAGAAGAAGATCTACTGGTGGTTTTCTTCGTATCCTTGGGTTTATATACTGGTTTTGATTTGGTACCCTCTTCTGTAATCTGATTGATAGGCTCCTTAATAACTACTTCCTTAACAATCTCTCTCTCTTTTTCTGAGCCATTTTCTCTTATTATTAGATATTCTATTTCTTTCTCGCCATTTTCACCTTCTTGAACTAGCTTGCTTTGACCCTTATAGAGGGTGCTGACTTTTCGAGTCTCCTCTTCGAACTCTATCTCTTCTATCTTCTTAACCTTTTCTTTTGTTATAACAGTTATCAAATTCTTAGGTGCTACTAATTTTAATTCTTGCCCCGGTTTAATAATATCTCCCTCTATATCTGGATTGGCTACCTCTAATTCTGATACAGTTGTATCATTAGCCATGGCTATAGACCATAGGGTGTCTCCCTCTTCTACTAGATATGTTCTATGAGAGTCTGGTCCCTGGGTAATAACTTGAAAAGCAGTGTCAATATCAATAATATCTTGGTACAATACTAGTTCTTCTGTAAATTGTATCTCTTCCTTAACTTCTATTGCTTCTAGATACGCATCCTCTCTTTGCTCTATATCCTCCCTATAAGGAGCTTTAATCATTTCAAGTACCTGATCGGCCTCTTCTCCTGTCTTTAGATAGCATGCTGTAGTACCGTCTATATTTATACCATAAGCCATCATCTTGACCTGTACCGCATCCTCAATGGCCTCAGCTAGATCTTCGTCTTTAAGCACATTGCCACTAGTAATTTCTTTAAAATGAATATCCGCCTCAAATGTAGCAGAATCTTCATATTTCTCCTTTATATCTTCTATAACTCGGTCATATACCCATAAACCATGGGCAGGAAACTTAACCGCTCCAATATTTTGATCATTTATGTATACGGAATAAACAGGAAGATTTTCTTTCTCCTCCACTATAGCGCTATTGAAGTTTCCCCCTGCCCGACTATGGTTAGGAATCGAAAACCCCGATAAAAGCAGGCTTAAGGATATAGGTAATAGTATTCGGCCAATCTTCTGATGTTTCACTTGAATCCTTCTTTCTAACATAATCTTGTCATTTTCTTTTGTTACGCAGTTCTTACAGTTCTATTACAATATTTGATTCTACATAAAATCTAAATATCCTTCTTTTTAA
>JAAYTG010000060.1 GCA_012518075.1 Clostridiales bacterium
AAATCCAAAAGAAGTTTACCAAGGAAGCTATAAAGGAATTTGAGAAGAGATTAACCAAGTATTGCAAAATTGAACTTAGAACCGATAAAAATGCTGATAAGGGAATCAAAGACAAAGACTATCTAATCAAAATAAGCAAAAGAGGAAAATTAATCTCCTCAGAACGACTGGCTGAACAAATTGAAACTTTAAGAAATAGTGGAAGGAGCTGTATAGCAGTGGTTTTTGATGAGGGATACCCTGTAAAAGAAGCTGATCTAATCCTGTCTATTTCTAATATGGATATTGATAGGGAGTTGATGCTGATGATTCTCTATGAGCAAATCTACAGGTCTTACCGGATCATTAACAATGCACCTTATCACAAATAGAATAGTAGGCTATAATAGAATAAAATCCTTCAAAAACCCGAAACCATATATTGGATAGCAAAGGCTAAAATCTTTCATATATAATTAAGATGATAATTTAACTCATTGTGCTAGTTAATCCTATAATGATAATGGCTATTGAAGGGTCACTTTTCCAAATCAGCCAGGGCCTTTACTTGTCAATAGCACATTATATTCATATAGCGAAAACTACCCAGCTAGTACAATAGGCTAATTAAATAGACGAAATGGGGGTATATGAATGGGTGAAAGAAAGATGGACAGATCTCTTAGCATCAGGACTACGGGGATTCGAGAATGGCAGAGTGGAGAGGTTCATTATAACCGTTATGAACCTACACCCTATGCGGCCTTGGATAGACTTTTTCAGAACTATAATATGGGCCAGGATGCTAGGGTAGTTGATTTTGGTTGTGGAAGGGGTAGAGTAGCCTTTTATATCCACAAAAGGTTTGGGATACCAGTAACAGGTATAGAGGTCAATGATAAGACATATGAGGAAGCTATTAGCAATAAAACAGCTTATAGAGCAAAAGCCAAGCATATAAAAGCGCCAATAAGATTCGAATATGGCCATGCTGAGGACTATCAAGTAAAATCTACGGATAATCGGTTTTACTTTTTTAATCCCTTTTCTATAAAAATCTTTAGGAAGGTTGTTGGGAATATTTTGGAATCAGTCAGGGAAAATCCACGTTCTGTTGATCTGATTATTTACTATCCCACAGCTCAGTACAAGCAATTCCTAAAGAAGGATACTCCATTTGAACTTATAAATAAAGTTAGGATCCCCAAGGCGCTAGATAAGAAGGAAAAGTTTTTAATCTATAGACTTAGACAGGAAGATATAGATAGTAACACGGGGTAGCCTTCTTGGCTACCCCTAAACTATTCAATCTTGAACTAAATATTCTCTATTTGCCAATCAATTGCTTCCTTACCTATAGACACAAGGAAATTATTAGCCTTAGAAAAAGGCTTGCTGCCAAGGAAACCCCGATGGGCCGATAGAGGGCTTGGATGGGTGGATTTTATTATGTAATGGTTAGGATTGTTTATGAGGCTCTGCTTTGACTGGGCATTTCTTCCCCATAGTATAAATACAAGGGGATCCTCCCTATGGTTTAGCAGGCTTATAATTCTATCGGTGAAGTGTTCCCAACCCATATTCTTATGAGAGTTGGCCTGTCCTGCCTGGACGGTCAGTACGGCATTTAATAGCATAACCCCTTGGTCGGCCCATTTCTTCAAATGTCCATTATTGGGGATATAGCAGCCCAGATCACTCTCTAGTTCCTTATAGATATTTGTAAGGGAAGGGGGGGCTGGCACTCCTGGTTTCACAGAGAAACTAAGGCCATGGGCTTGATTAGGACCATGATAGGGGTCCTGCCCTAATACAACTACCTTTACATCCTTATAAGGAGTATAGTGAAGAGCATTAAAGATATCATACATATCTGGGTATATGGTCTTGGTTCTATATTCCTTTATCAAAAACTGTCTAAGCTTCAAATAATAATCCTTCTTAAACTCATCCTTTAATAAATCATGCCAATCATTTTTTAAAATCTGCATATCAATCACCCATTAACATTATATCACAAGAGTGAACTTATTGACAAAAAAAGCCACAATGTCTAGAATGTATGTATATAAGGTAAGAAACGAAAGTATAACTATCAGAGAAGAGAGGGATATATGATGAATAGAGTTCTACCTACTAGAGAAAAGGCCTTAGCACTCTTAAAAGAATACAATCAAAATGATAGCTTAATAAAGCATGCACTATCCGTTGAAGCAGTTATGGTGCATTTTGCAGAATTACTTGGTGAGGATAAAGAAAAGTGGGGTATCATAGGACTAATTCACGATTTGGATTATGAAAAATATCCGGAAGAGCATTGCACAAAAACTAAGGAAATACTGGAGGAGAGAAACTGGCCAGACGACTATATCCGTGCCGTGGTAAGTCATGGATGGGGGATTTGCTCTGATGTGGAACCAGTAGAAAAAATGGAGAAAGTTCTATATACCATCGATGAATTGACAGGACTTATTGTTGCCACTACTCTTATGCGTCCCAGCAAAAGCATATTGGATCTGAAGGTCAAATCTGTAAAAAAGAAATGGAAGCAGAAGAGTTTTGCTGCTGGAGTAGATAGAAGCATTATAGAAAAAGGTGCCCAGATGTTGGGAATGGAGCTAAGTCAAGTCATAGAAGAGAGCATCAAGGGAATGCAAAAGGTAGCTGATGAGATTGGGTTAAGAGGAAATATAGATTGATAGCCACTTGAAGATTTCTGATTGATGTCAAATATGGGTATTATAACTATGAATACAGTAACTATGAATATTAGGCTATAATGGTTTCCCAGGTCACTTAAGACTTGGATTATTTAAAACTCATTAGAAAGCTTTGCCAAAATAATATTGTCTTTATGGGGCAAGATAATAGGGATTATATTATTAAGGGAGGAGTTCTGTGAGCCATAATCCAAGGGAGATAAAGGGAATAGACAGTAGGGAAGAGCTGAAATTGGCCAATGAGCGTCGGATAGAGGAATTGCTTAATATAAATAACCGCTACGTTCGAACTCAAAGACATCTAGAGCAGTATTCTAATATTTCCCACCCTGACAACCTAAGGCATGTCTCCGAAATACAAGAGGAACGGGAAGGCAGAATGGAAAACCTAAAGAATATAATCGCCTACGGTAAGCATGAAGAAGTTGATCAGGTGGATAACCTCAAGAAGAACCTTGACTACACGGAAGGCTACCTAGAAGACAATGCTTCACGTATGGATGAATTCACACTGGACAAGTCTATGGAGAAGCAGTCCCATAGAAGAGAACAGTTGGAATTCTTAGACTAAGAAAGCTCCCGCAAAATATGCGGGAGTCTTTCCATATCAGCCATTAAACAATTAAACCCTAAAACTAACTCATATAAGACGAGTAGTCATAATTAGATAAGGACAAAGAGGCTAAAAGACTACTTGACATTCACAAGTATAGGCTTAGTTTATTAATTATAATGCATATTTAGTCATTATAGTTTATAATATATGGACAAGTCAAAATTTGATCTATCGTGCAGTTTAATAGTTGTTTATATATTAGATTAGCTGAATTATCCATAAGGGCTGAGGTGGACCTAGTTAACCATTAAAATCCTAGGCTCAACTGGCATAAGGAATTAATTTATCTAATGTAAAAGGGGTGTGTAAGATTTTTCAAGGAATAAAGGGAGCTATATTTGACCTAGATGGGACACTAGTGGATTCTATGGGAGTATGGGAAAGTGTAGATGTGAAGTTCTTGTTAAAAAGAGGTATTGAGGTACCAGCAAATATAATGGAAGTACTTAGAGGACTAACATTTGAAGACTGTGCTAGGTACTTTAAGAAACAGTTTGGATTGTCGGAAACCATTTATGAGATAATGGATGAATGGAATCAAATGGCGTTATACGAATATCAACATAATGTAGGGCTAAAGTCAGGGGCTAAGGAGTATCTTGCTTATTTAAAGGAAAAGGGTATGAAGATTGGCTTAGCTACTACAAATATTCCAGATCTCCTATATACTTCATTGGAAAAGAATAATATCCTAGACTACTTTGATGCAATTACTACGGTAGGGGAAGTTGAAAGAAATAAGAATTTCCCTGATGTTTTTTTGTTGGCTGCAAGAAAACTAGAATTAAAGCCCAGCCAGTGTATGGTATTTGAGGATATTTTGCCGGCTATACATAGTGCCAATAAAGCAGGGATGAAGACTGTAGGGGTTTATGATCTATATTCCGAATATCAAGTGGAAGAGATCAAAAAGCATGCTGATTACTTCATCTATGATTACAACTTCTTAATGGAATAGGGGAATTATGATGAATCGATTTCAATTAAAACTATTGATGTTGTTGATGATGCTAGTAGATCATATTGGCCACTTTATACCCAACACTCCTATATGGTTTAACTATATAGGAAGGATAGTAGCACCGGTTTTCTTCTACCTATTGGTGGATGGTTTTTTCCATACTAGCAATAGGTACAACTATGCCAAAAGGTTGATGGTAGCAGCAGGCATAATGGCAACGGGCAATCTTCTGCTATCCATGGTGTTACCAATAGGAGATAAGGCTATAAGCCCATTTATGTATATAGTAGCTATAGGTCTGGTCATCCTATTCGCCATTATCACTTGGCTAACCCACAAGGCTTCAGCCTATGACAGCAAGAGAATACTATCCACCGGCATTATTTTAGCCTTAACTCCCTTTCTCTTCTATGACATCTTTAGTATAACAAACAATATATTCTTGTCTATGGCCTTGGGGATAATGCTGCTTAACGCCATAGATTATAGCAGGGAAGTTGAAAGGACTACTGCGAATACTCTTACAATAGTGGGAATACTATTTATTACAGCTTTTACAGAAGGCTCTTTGATGCTTTCTTTCATGCTATTGATATTCTATTACTTTAGAAAAGAAAAAAGGATGTTGGCTTTTTCCTATATTCTCCTATCCCTACTCTTTACCATTAATGATTTAAGTTATCGAGGCTTATTTATAGAGAATTATCAATGGATGATGGTATTTGCCCTACCTTTCTTCTTTATCTATAACGGGAAAAAAGGTAAGGACATTAAATATTTCTTTTATGGCTTTTATCCCCTGCATATTTGGATACTTTATATTATAGGATTTCTTATAAAAACTGGGATAATATGATTTAAAGGATCACCTAACAGAGGAATCATGGATAAGATTCCCTCAACAGAGGCATGATGGATAAAGAATATTTCAGCAGAGATGTTTTCTAAAGATTGGCGCTGGTTATATGGTATGAAAAGACATACTGAAAGGCATGAATTTTTCTTATGAATTAGGAGGTAACAGGGCTATGAATCAAAGAATAAAAATAGGAATTGTAGGTTATGGCAACCTTGGCAAGGGTGTGGAAGCAGCTATCGGCTATAATCCTGATATGGAGCTGGTAGGAGTCTTCTCTAGGCGCAATCCTGAGAGTATTACACTGGCAAGTTCCGGCATAAAAGCCATACATATATCGGAAGTAGAATCCTACCGAGATAAAATAGATGTAATGATACTTTGTGGTGGCTCAGCTACGGATCTGCCAGAACAAGGTCCCTACCTTGCCAAGCTATTCAATACAGTAGATAGCTATGACACCCACGCAAAGATTCCAGAGTATTTTGATGAGATAGATAAGGCAGCTAAACAAGCTTCTAAGATAAGCATGATTTCAGTGGGTTGGGACCCGGGCCTATTTTCTGTAAATCGTTTAATACAGGAGGCTATCTTGCCCCAGGGTAACACCTATACTTTTTGGGGAAAGGGAGTAAGCCAAGGCCATTCAGATGCTGTTAGAAGGGTAGTAGGAGTTAAAGATGGGGTCCAATACACCATCCCCATTGAGGAATCTATAGCAAGGGTTAGAAAGGGTGAAAACCCAGAACTTACAACTAAGGAAAGACACCATAGGCATTGTTATGTGGTAGCTAAAGAAGGGGCAGATAAGGGAGAGATAGAGGATCAAATCAAAACTATGCCCAACTATTTTGCGGATTATGAAACCAAGGTTACATTTATAAGTGAAGAGGAATTAAAGAAAAACCATTCAGGGATGCCCCATGGGGGAATGGTCATCCGAAGCGGGATAACCGGTACTGGGGAGAAAAACAATCAAATTGTAGAGTTTTCTTTAGATCTGGGAAGTAATCCCGAGTTTACCGGAAGCGTATTGACGGCCTATGCAAGGGCGGCATACAGGATGAGCCAGGAAGGCCAGACAGGGGCCAGGACAGTTTTTGACGTTCCACCTGCCTACCTATCCATAAAATCTCCTGAGGAATTGAGAAGGGAACTGCTATAGAGAGTAAACTCCCAAACAAATGTTTGATTCATTTGTTTCTTCTCTATATTAGATGTGAGCATATTAGGTTTAATTTTGTGCTTTACATCAAAAGATATCATTACTACTACAATGTAAATGGAGGAGAAGAACATAATGATAAGTCAAAAGGAACAAATGTTATCGGGGAATTATTATTATGCTAACGATGAAGAATTGGTAAGAGAAAGGGATTGCGCAAAATCCCTAACTTTCGAATTTAACTATACAAGGCCCAACGAGAAAGTGGTTGCCGTAGGAAACCCTTGCAAAGTAATTAGAAAGATCTAATATAATATCGGGGGCAACGTCCCCGATATTATATTGTCAATCTTCCAAAGTCATAATTCGAATGTCAAAACTATTTATATATTCAAATGATCTTTATATAGCCATAATAGGTGCTATATAGGGTTTTTGTTTTCGTAATACACTATACAGTATCTTTATAGTATCATTTCTCAAGATTATGGTATTTGGCGTCCATATTATACTTATAATAGAAAGATATTAGCCTGTTCACATTCTTCCATAATATCATCGGACCAAACCGAGGCCTGGACTTCCCCTATATGGGCTTTACCTAAAAAGAACATACACATCCTAGATTGGCCTATTCCTCCTCCTATGGTGTAGGGAAGTTTTCCGGCCAATAGCTTTTGATGATAGTCCATGGTCAGCCTATCTTGATATCCGGTCAAAAGGATTTGATCCCTGAGGCTTTGCTCGTCTACTCGTATACCCATAGATGATAATTCCATGGCTCGATTTAGGACTGGATACCAAAAAAGTATATCGCCGTTCAGGTTCCAGTCATCGTAATCCGGGGCTCTATCATCATGTGGCTTTCCTGACTTCAGCTTATGACCAATCTGCATTAAGAAGACAGCACCTTTGGATTTGGTGATCTCAGCCTCCCTTTCTTCTGGCGTAAGGTCAGGATATAGATCCTCTAACTCTTGGCTAGTAATAAAGAAAATTTCTTCGGGCAAAAATGCCTCTAGCTCCGGATATAGACCGCATATATATGATTCAGCCCTCTTAAAGACTTTGTAGATTTTTCTTACAGTGGTCTTCAGGGTGTCCATAGTCCGCTGCTCCCTGCTTATGACCATTTCCCAATCCCATTGATCAACATATATGGAATGAAGATTACCCAGCTCCTCATCCCTGCGGATAGCATTCATATCGGTATAGATACCTTCATCTTGACCAAAACCATACCTTTCTAAGGCAAACCTTTTCCATTTAGCCAAGGAATGAACGATTTCGGCTGTGCCGGCAATAGCCTTTACCTCAAAGGAAACCGGCCTTTCAACGCCACTTAGGTTATCATTGAGCCCGGTCTCAGGTCTCACAAATAGAGGTGCGGAAACTCTGGTCAAATTGAGTTCAGTAGCCAGCTGCCTTTCGAAATAGTCTTTAAGATATTTAATGGCTGCCACCGTCTGCCTAATATCAAGTTTTGATTTATATTTTGGTGGGAAATATGTTTTATAAACTGTTTGCATGAAAGTTTGGACCCCCTAGAAAATTTATAACTCAAATTATAACACTATTAACCGCTAAACTCCAGTATTTTTCTATATGTTTGTAATTATTATATAGAATTTCATTAAGTATCTATTATTATGAAAAAAACACCTTAAGCCAATCCTATGTCTAGGTTAAAACGTAAGTATCAGCGAAGGTCAGACTGGGGGAGATAAATCGTAGTTCAATTTAATACTACATTAAGTGAATAACTTTTGCACCAACTCTTGATCAAGGAGGAAGATGAGAAACTTTAATCGATATATTAATCAAAAAAAGGTCGAATATAGAAAAACTGTTTTTGAAAACTGCGTCTATAGTCTCAAAAAAGCTTCAAATGGGAGGGATAATATCATTTATTCTTTACGGAGCGGACTTAAAAAAGAAATTGACATTGAGAAATCCATATGGTAGCATATAAATAGAATGGGATTTCATACAATGAAATTAAACAGCTACGTGGTTGTGGAGAAACGTATTTTTGCCACTCTCATATGACAGTTTAGACTATTAGAAACCATGTTTAGACATATCACAACATGTCTGTTTTAGGCTCTCCATTACCCTATATTTGTAATAAGAATACTTGTAATAAGATAAAGCAAATTCACAAAGTTTATCAAACATAGGGAAAAGCTATGAATAAGGGAAACCTAGAAACAACCAAAGGTTATAAATAATCAAAACTATAGAAATGGAGGATCTTTATGGAAAAAGAATTTAGTCAATTAAAACCTGGATACAGGCTCCTTCTAGGTCCTGGACCTGTTGATACATCACCTAGGGTCCTAAGGGCAATGTCTGCAAATGTCTTGGGACATCTGGATCATCAATTCTTGGAGATTATGAATGAAACAATGGATCTTTTACGGAAGGTGTTTCAGACAAAGAATAAGCTTACCTTACCTATGTCAGGTACTGGCAGTGCCGGAATGGAAGCGGTAATGGTTAATCTTATAGAGCCAGGAGATAGGGCTATTGTTTGCGTAAATGGGGTATTTGGACAGAGGATGAGAGACATTGCTGAAAGGTGTGGGGCTCATGTTTACAGCGTTGAGGTGCCATTTGGACAGCCAATTGACCCTGATCATGTAAAAGAGGTGGCTGAAAAAGCCGGGAAGATAAAACTAATTTCAGTGGTTCATGCCGAGACATCGACGGGTGTGCTACAACCCCTACCCGAACTGTCAGAAATCGCTAAGCAATATGACGCTCTATTTGTGGTAGATGCTGTAACTTCCCTTGCTGGTATAGACCTTAAGGTGGATGATTGGGGAATAGATGCATGTTATAGTGGAACCCAGAAAGCACTAAGCTGCCCTCCAGGATTATCTCCAGTAACATTCAGTAGTAGGGCTGCGGAAGCCATAGCTAAGAGAAAGTCTAAGGTAAGAAGTTGGTACCTGGACCTGAGTATGATAGGAGACTATTGGGGTAAGGAGAGGGTATATCATCACACTGCCCCTATAAATATGATTTATGGACTGAGAGAAGCTCTGCAGATTGTACTTGAGGAAGGCTTAGAGGAAAGGTTTGCTAGGCACAAATTAAACTCTGAGGCTTTCATACGTGGGATAGAGGCTATGGGACTTAACATGATAGCTCCCGAGGGATACCGTACGCCTACCTTGAATGCAGTAAGAATACCAGAGGGCGTGGAGGATATAGGAGTAAGAAATTATTTACTTGACAAATACGGCATAGAAATTGGTGGCGGATTAGGTGATTTTAAGGGAAAAGCATGGAGAGTAGGCCTTATGGGTGAATCTTCCAGAAAGAATAATGTTATATTACTGCTTGCGGCTTTGGCCGATAGCATGGAACAGCAGGGACATAAGGTGGATGTGGGTGCATCCATACAGGCGGCCTTTGATGTTTATAATAGCTAATCCCCATTAATGGAGAAAAACAAGTCTATTCCCTGTAACAGTGCATCAAGACCCAATTGCCTAAGTAAGGAGGACAAAAAATGAGATTTTATGAAGAGCCCGCAAAAAAAATTCCAGTGCGAGAATTTGATGTTGTCATAGCGGGTGGAGGTACAGCAGGTGTTGTAGCGGCTATTGCTGCGGCGCGCCAAGGTGCGAGAACCGCTCTGATTGAATCCAAGGGATATACGGGCGGTATTGTTGTTGAAGGGGGCACAGCCCTACATAGCTTTTTTAATCTATGGAAGGCTTTCCCTGGCGTAGAAAAAAGACAAGTGGTCAAAGGAATTCCACAAGAGATTATTGATAGATTGATTGAACGCGGTGGAAGTACCGGACACGTAGAGATGGTTACATACTATGACTACGACAGTGTCTGCACAGCAATCGATACGGAAATATACAAGTTAGTGACACATGAAATGCTTGCGGAGGCAGGTGTACATATTTTTCTCAACACCATGCTGGTAGGTGCCATCATGGAAGATGATACCATTCGTGGTGTCATTACCGAAAGCCGGGCAGGTAGGGAAGCATTCTATGGGAAGGCCTTTGTTGACTGTACCGGATATGGTGATTTGAGTGCTTACGCAGGCGCAGAGTATACAGAGCCCAATGACCATGCTGTGGCAAATGCCATTGGTGTAGGTGGCGTAGATGTGGATCGCTATCATGAGTTTTGTAAGGATCAAAACTTAGCACAGGTTGCAATCGGTACACGCAGCGGTGAACCGGGCAAACTGGTACGAGTGGGCTTCGAACGAGGCAATTTCCCAGAGGATATTCAAAAAGAAGTTGATAGGATTGGTATGTCATTCATTACCACCACCTTGCACGACGATTATTTCATGTTTATAAAGCTAAATTACAAGATGCCTGTCAGCCCTACAAATAGGGATGAAGTCGTTAAAGCTGAGCTTGAGCTCCGTCAGCGGATGGAAGCTGCCATCAAAGTAATTAGAAAAATCCCTGGTTGTGAGAAAGCGTTTATGGCAAGAACCAGCCCTTCCTTGGCCATTCGTCGGGGCAGGTGTATCGTATGTGATTATGACATTACTCTGTCCGATATACTTGACGGTGTCCATTTTGAGGATGATATCATGAGTTATGGTTTCCACGACTGTGCCCCGCGCTTAAAGGTTAAAGATGGAGGTACATACGGAATCCCCTATAGGGCTTTACGAGTAAAGGGAATCCACAATCTCCTTGTAGCTGGGATGCTCATCACTTCTGACTGGGATGCTCACATGTCGACCCGGAACACAGTATGCTGTTTTGGACAGGGGCAGGCGGCTGGCACAGCTGCTGCGCTTTGTGCCACAAAGTCAGTGGGAACACGGGAACTTGAATATTCAGACCTGAGAGAAGCATTACTGGATGCAGGTGTTTATCTTGAAAACTAAGGGAGAAAATCACATATAGCAGCCAGTTGACAGTATAATTGTAATATCTACGCGCAAATGTATTTTAAGACATATACATATGATGCGTTAACAAATAAGAATTGGGAAAGGACAAGTGCTATGCGATATATTAATGAAACTTTGCAAACACCGGTAAGGTATGAGTGTGATGTAGTAGTCGCAGGAGGCGGCACCACCGGCTTTGTGGCCGCTTTGGCCGCAGCTCGAAACGGAGCCAAGGTGATCCTGCTGGAGAGATATAACTTCATTGGGGGTACCATGATCAATGGAGCTGGACCGCTTCATAGCTACTTCAATCTCTATAAGGCCTTCCCAGGTGTTGAAAAAATACAGGTTGTCAAGGGCATCGCCCAGGAGATAATCGATCGGATGGTTGAATGTGGTGGTTCACCTGGACACCTTGAGCAGGAAATCGGCGGTGACTATGATTCGGTCATCACCATCATAGACTGGGAAATCTTTAAGGGTGTTGCATTTGATATGTTGGAAGAAGCGGGAGTCAAGGTGTTACTCCATGTGATGGCAGTTGATGTCATGAAAGAAGGGGATGCTGTCACAGGTGTGATTATTGAGGGTAAGTCAGGACGAGAGGCCATAGCCACCAAGGTACTTATCGACACCACAGGAGATGGAGATTGTGCTGCCAAGGCGGGGGCCAAGTATATCAAGATGCATTCTAGCACAACAATCGGCATGCCCTTTGGGATGTGCAATGTGGATATGCCCAGGCTCCTTGAATTTCTTGAGGAAAACGATATGGTTAACCAGCTTATACGTGGCAAAAAGGATATTGAAGGCGATGATGTCATCCGTCTTGGTTTTGAGCTTAAAAAGATCCCAATTTTCAAGGAGTTCATGGAGAAGACAGGTATGTGGGGACCGCTTGGATTTTCCTTACACGGATATAATTATGGCTACATAAACTCTGCATCGCTGCGAGGCATTGACACAACTGACACTGTGACCTATTCAAATGCTGAGATGACCATGCGCAAACAAGTAATGACCTTTGCCGCCATGCTCAAAGAGCATATACCGGGCTTTGAGAATGCCTATGTCAATTGGACGCCTGTGAGTGTTGGGGTGCGCTACACTCGAGTAATTGAATGTGGGCACGATATGTCTCTTGATGAGATCGTCAACTGTGCCCGTTTCGACGATGAAGTCATGCTCTATGGCTTCCATGACTGTGCTCCGCGGATCATGATTAAAAACGGGGGCTATTATGGTATTCCCTACCGGGCTTTTATCCCCAACGGAGTTGAAGGATTACTGGTTGCCGGCCGCTTAATAACCAGCACATGGGATGCTCATATGTCTACACGCAATACGGTTTCTTGTATGGCACAAGGTGAAGCCGTTGGGACAGCAGCAGCACTGAGCGCAAAGCAAGGGAAGGCTCCTCGCGACTTAGATGTAAACCTTCTCAGGGATACACTCAGAGCTCAGGGTGTATTCTTAGGTTAAAATTTGAATTTATTAAACCGACAAAAATCAGCGATTCGTTTTTGCAATCGCTGATTTCTGCTACGGTTTATGCAAAGTAAGAGTATAAAAGATGAGGACGGGATAAGATAAGGGATTTTAATCTGTATATTCTAGTTTATTCTGTGTATCCAAGCTTATTAGATATTTCAGTAGAATAATCTTTTATGATTTTACTGATATGATTAATTTTACTCATCGTCATCCTGCTAGTAGGACCGGATACACTGATAGCAGCTATATTTTTACCTGTATAATCCCTGATAGGTGCAGCTATACATCTAGCACCTATTTCACACTCTTCATCATCAAGGGCAAATCCTTGTTCCTTTACTTTGGCAAGTTCTGAAATTAAAGCCTCTTTAGTAGTAATGGTATGCTTTGTAAGTTTAGACAGCCCTGTTTCCTTGATAATTGAATCAAGCTCTGAATCATTATAATTTAGAAGCAAAATTTTACCTACTCCTGTACTGTGAAATGGAGCTCTTTTTCCGATACGCTGCATAGCTTTTAGCATATTATCAGGTCCATCTACAACATCAACATACACTACCATCATATCCCCATCAATGGCTAGACATGCGGATTCTTGACATTTTTCTGAAAGCTCCAGGAGATAGGGTCTTACAATATCCCTAATACTCAATTGCTCACTGACTAAATTACCTATATGAGAGAATTTAAAAGATAGTGAATACCTTAGAGTTTCAGGATCTTGATTCACATAATTATAAAGCATTAATGTATTTAAAAAGCGCAGGACAGTGCTTGCGGGGAATCCCAAATTAATAGATATATCCTGTAAGCGCATAGGACCTTTATTGGAAGCCATGACTTCTATAATCTGTAAAGCTTTCTCTAAAGATTGATTTATTGGTAAAGATTTGTTATTCAAAGCGATTACTCCTTTACTTTGTTTTAATTTATTGGCCTTAAAAATAAGTTTAGCAGAATTCTTTATACCAATCAATAGCTTCATAGGATAAAACCACATTCACCAAAATGGAACCATACTATTGTATGATAATGCCATATAGAGCTTGTTTATTAAGTATCATGTGTTAGTTATGATAGCTGCTATGTGGGTGGATTTGCCTCTTGGATCAGCGCACAGGTAATATTTTTGAAGTTGCGTGGACAGTCAGGTCAAGTCCAATTAATATAGAACTATGCTATCATACTACATTTTTATACTTTATTGGCTGTAGCAAATAATATAGTGATATATATTACAGTATCCTAATTTAAAAAGTAGACAAAATCATAGGTTTTTGTTAATATATGAAGAAATGAGTTTATTATCTGATAGATGAAAGCACCGTAGGAAAACTGCAGCAAAATAGGCTGTTTAGATATAAACTTCTAATCAAGTTTACATAAAATTAATAGGGCGCAGGATAGGGAGGAAGTTAAATGGCGACAGTATTGGTTAAGGAGATATATAGAGAGGCCGAGGGTTTTGAAGATCAAACCGTTACTCTTACCGGATGGGTTAGAACCGTTAGGGCATCAAAAAGCTTTGGATTTATTGAATTAAATGATGGTAGTTTCTTTAAGAATATTCAAGTGGTATATGATGAAAATTTGGATAATTTTAAGGAGATATCCAGATTTAATGTAGGCTCTGCCATTAAGGTAGAGGGCACATTAGTTCTGACTCCGGAGGCTAAGCAACCTTTTGAAGTAAAGGCTACAGAGGTGGTTCTCGAGGGAAGTTCTTCCCCAGAATATCCACTACAGAAAAAGCGACACTCACTGGAGTTTATGAGGCAGATCGCACATCTCAGGCCAAGAAGCAATACCTTCTCGGCAGTGTTTAGAGTGCGTTCTTTGGCAGCCTATGCTATCCATAAGTTCTTCAACGACAGAAACTTTGTCTATGTCCACACCCCCATTATTACCGGAAGCGATGCTGAGGGGGCGGGAGAGATGTTTAAAGTAACTACACTAGATCTTGACAACCTGGTACTGGATGAAGAAGGTAAGGTGGATCATTCCCGTGATTTTTTCGGCAAAGAGGTTAGCCTAACGGTAAGCGGCCAGTTAGAGGGGGAAGCCTATGCCCATGCTTTTAGAAACATCTATACCTTTGGTCCTACCTTTAGAGCTGAAAACTCTAATACAGCTAGGCATGCTGCCGAATTTTGGATGCTGGAGCCGGAAATTGCCTTTGCAGATCTTGAGGATAACATGGTTCTTGCAGAGGAAATGTTAAAATATATTATATCCTATGTCTTAGACAATGCCCCTGAGGAGATGGAGTTCTTCGACAGGTTCATTGAAAAAGGCCTTCTGGATAGGCTCAACTTGATAGTCAATTCAGACTTTGGAAGGGTTACCTATACCGAGGCAATTGACATCTTGATAAAATCGGGACAGAAGTTTGACTACCCTGTAGAGTGGGGCTGTGATCTTCAGACTGAGCATGAACGATATCTATCAGAAAAGATATTTAAAAAGCCGGTCTTTGTAACCGACTACCCTAAGGATATTAAGGCCTTCTATATGCGGCTCAACGATGATGACAAGACGGTGGCTGCTATGGATCTCTTGGTACCTGGCGTAGGTGAAATCATAGGAGGAAGCCAAAGAGAAGAACGCATAGATGTATTAGAGAGGCGTATAGAAGAGATGGGTATGGATAAGGACGAATACTGGTGGTATCTAGAGCTGAGAAAATATGGTGGAACTAAGCATGCAGGCTTTGGGCTAGGTTTTGAAAGAGCCATTATGTACATGACTGGTATGTCCAACATCCGTGATGTCATTCCTTTTCCTAGAACTGTAAGATCTGCAGAGTTTTAATATATTAGAACAGATGCAATGAGGACTGGTCATTTGCTCCAGTCCTTTCTTTTGAATTAATTTTAATTGTATATCTGGCAAAGACTTCTTTGGTTTATGGGGTCTTCTTATTTCATTAGATTTGGAGAGATGTAAGATTGGGAAGCAATCTAGTATTTGAGCAGGTAATGGTACTATTCCTCATAATGATAGTAGGAATGATAGCTACCAAGAGAAATATAATTGATGAGCAGGCTAGAAAAAAGATGTCTGAGCTGCTCCTGTATATCACCTCCCCCTTTTTGGTAGTATCTTCCTTTAATTTTAAGTATTCAAGGGATATGTTGGTCAACGCAGGGATAGTCCTTGCATTCGCCTTAGGTATCCATCTATTAGCTGTTTTTTTGGGGCAATTCTTATTCCGCAGGTATCCCAAAGAGAAGCAAAGTGTCCTTAAGTTTACCCTGGTATTTTCTAATTGTGGCTTTATGGGCTTCCCAGTTTTGGAAAGCTTGTTTGGAAAGATTGGT